>NZ_JBEAFR010000040.1:0-541 GCF_040062315.1 Klebsiella sp. GW_Kp181 | reverse complement strand
ATATCTTCAGCAACGAAGGTGTGGATGAGGTGGCGGTATTAGCCGCAAGCACCAGGGGGGATAACGTTGCTTTAGCAACGGCCCGAAGGGCGAGCCGCAAGGCAAGTCATCCTCCCGGATGCACCATCTTACTTGATACAGCTTTAGCAGCAGTATCAAAATCTGCAGTAAAGTAAGTTTCCCGATGCATCCGTAGCTCAGCTGGATAGAGTACTCGGCTACGAACCGAGCGGTCGGAGGTTCGAATCCTCCCGGATGCACCATATTCTCCGAGATAACAGCTACGCTGTTGTTTCATGGTCTGCGAGTGAATCGCCGGCACCAGGGAGGATAACGTTGCTTTAGCAACGGCCCGAAGGGCGAACCGAGTGAGTCATCCTCCCGGATGCACCCTCTCTTACTTGATACGGCTTTAGCAGCGGTATCAATATCGGCAGTAAAGCAAGTTTCCCGATGCATCCGTAGCTCAGCTGGATAGAGTACTCGGCTACGAACCGAGCGGTCGGAGGTTCGAATCCTCCCGGATGCACCATATTCTCCG
>NZ_JBEAFR010000039.1:0-545 GCF_040062315.1 Klebsiella sp. GW_Kp181 | reverse complement strand
GTGGTGCGCGGCGTTGACGGTCACGATGCTGACTCGATTAAACGCGCGGTGGAAGAAGCGCGTGCGGTCACCGACAAACCGTCCCTGCTGATGTGCAAAACCATCATCGGTTTCGGTTCGCCGAACAAAGCTGGTACCCACGACTCCCACGGCGCGCCGCTGGGCGACGCGGAAATCGCGCTGACCCGCGAAGCGCTCGGCTGGAAACACCCGGCGTTTGAAATCCCGTCTGAAATCTATGCCCAGTGGGATGCGAAAGAAGCCGGTCAGGCGAAAGAGTCCGCGTGGAACGAGAAATTCGCCGCCTACGCCAGAGCCTTCCCGCAGGAAGCAGCAGAATTCACCCGCCGTATGAAAGGCGAGATGCCGGCTGATTTCGACGCGAAAGCGAACGAATTCATCGCGAAGCTGCAGGCTAACCCGGCGAAAATCGCCAGCCGTAAAGCGTCGCAGAACGCCATTGAAGCCTTCGGCCCGCTGCTGCCTGAGTTCCTCGGCGGCTCCGCTGACCTGGCGCCAAGTAACCTGACCCTGTGGTCCGGCTC
>NZ_JBEAFR010000038.1:0-549 GCF_040062315.1 Klebsiella sp. GW_Kp181 | reverse complement strand
CGGACGAAAAATGAATACCAAGTCTCAAAGAGTGAACACGTAATTCATTACGAAGTTTAATTCTACGAGCATCAAACTTAAATTGAAGAGTTTGATCATGGCTCAGATTGAACGCTGGCGGCAGGCCTAACACATGCAAGTCGAACGGTAGCACAGAGAGCTTGCTCTCGGGTGACGAGTGGCGGACGGGTGAGTAATGTCTGGGAAACTGCCCGATGGAGGGGGATAACTACTGGAAACGGTAGCTAATACCGCATAACGTCGCAAGACCAAAGAGGGGGACCTTCGGGCCTCTTGCCATCGGATGTGCCCAGATGGGATTAGCTTGTAGGTGAGGTAACGGCTCACCTAGGCGACGATCCCTAGCTGGTCTGAGAGGATGACCAGCCACACTGGAACTGAGACACGGTCCAGACTCCTACGGGAGGCAGCAGTGGGGAATATTGCACAATGGGCGCAAGCCTGATGCAGCCATGCCGCGTGTATGAAGAAGGCCTTCGGGTTGTAAAGTACTTTCAGCGGGGAGGAAGGGAGTGAGGTTAATAACCT
>NZ_JBEAFR010000037.1:0-632 GCF_040062315.1 Klebsiella sp. GW_Kp181 | reverse complement strand
AGTAAAAGACCACCTTCTGAGAAGGTGGCTTTTGAGAATGCCCCCTGTAAGGGGGGCTACTGTCAACTTTCGACGACTACTCTAGCAATTCCATTTGCTGTTCATGCGTTTGTTCCGTTTTCTCCTGATGCCTCACATATCGTCTGATAATTTCTTCATTCACTCCCACCGTATCGACAAAGTAGCCTCGGGACCAAAAATGGTTTCCCCATAGCTTCTTCCTGATATGGGGAAAACGATTGTAAAGCCTGATTGCACTGCGTCCTTTTAGATGGCCCATTAGAGTTGATATCGAGATCTTCGGTGGGATGATGACGACCAGATGCACATGATCGGGCTGAACATTTAGCTCCAGAACCTCACAATCCTTTATTCCACAGAGGATATAGATCGTCCTGTACAGCTCCTTACCCAGCTTATCTTTCAGGATCCTGAATCGGTACTTGGGCGTCCAGACTATGTGGTATTTGCAACGCCAATATACATGTGATGAACTCCTGTAAAGTCCCATGTCGGTTTGTCTCCTTTTACTTGTGGTGAGTAAGCAGAGATATTCCGACATGGGCATTCTTCAGGCTATAGCCTTACAGGATCAATCACCACCTCCCTAGGAGGTGGTTTAGGGATGACAA
>NZ_JBEAFR010000036.1:0-710 GCF_040062315.1 Klebsiella sp. GW_Kp181 | reverse complement strand
GACGCCATTCGCGTCGCGGAGCAGTATGCGCAGGCTGACCATCTGGTCACCTTCGGTATCGTTCCGAACACCCCCGAAACCGGCTACGGCTATATCCAGCGCGGTGATGCGCTGGGGGAAGGGGAGCACACGCCTTATCAGGTCGCCCGCTTTGTCGAGAAGCCGGACCTGGAGCGTGCGCAGGCCTATCTGGCCTCCGGAGAATATTACTGGAACAGCGGCATGTTCATGTTCCGGGCGAAAAAGTATCTCTCCGAACTGGCAAAATTCCGCCCGGATATTCTCGAAGTCTGCACGGCTGCGGTCCGCGCCGCCGACAGCGGCAGCGACTTTATCAGCATCCCCCATGAGGTGTTCAGCACCTGTCCCGACGAATCCGTTGACTATGCGGTGATGGAAAAGACCGCCGATGCGGTGGTGGTGGGGCTGGATGCCGACTGGAGCGACGTCGGCTCATGGTCAGCCCTGTGGGACGTCAGCCCGAAAGATGAGCTGGGCAACGTGCTGACCGGCGATGCCTGGGTGCACAACAGCCAGAACTGCTACATCAACAGCGACGAAAAGCTGGTGGCGGCTATCGGCGTTGAGGACCTGGTGATCGTCAGCACCAAGGATGCGGTGCTGGTGATGAATAAAAACCGCGCCCAGGACGTGAAAAAGGTCGTGGAGTACCTGAAGGCCAACCAGCGCAGCGAATACAAACGACACCG
>NZ_JBEAFR010000035.1:0-717 GCF_040062315.1 Klebsiella sp. GW_Kp181 | reverse complement strand
TCATCTTCGGGGGTAGAGCACTGTTTCGGCTAGGGGGTCATCCCGACTTACCAACCCGATGCAAACTACGAATACCGAAGAATGTTATCACGGGAGACACACGGCGGGTGCTAACGTCCGTCGTGAAGAGGGAAACAACCCAGACCGCCAGCTAAGGTCCCAAAGTCATGGTTAAGTGGGAAACGATGTGGGAAGGCCCAGACAGCCAGGATGTTGGCTTAGAAGCAGCCATCATTTAAAGAAAGCGTAATAGCTCACTGGTCGAGTCGGCCTGCGCGGAAGATGTAACGGGGCTAAACCATGCACCGAAGCTGCGGCAGCGACACTATGTGTTGTTGGGTAGGGGAGCGTTCTGTAAGCCGTTGAAGGTGGCCTGTGAGGGTTGCTGGAGGTATCAGAAGTGCGAATGCTGACATAAGTAACGATAATGCGGGTGAAAAACCCGCACGCCGGAAGACCAAGGGTTCCTGTCCAACGTTAATCGGGGCAGGGTGAGTCGACCCCTAAGGCGAGGCCGAAAGGCGTAGTCGATGGGAAACAGGTTAATATTCCTGTACTTGGTGTTACTGCGAAGGGGGGACGGAGAAGGCTATGTTGGCCGGGCGACGGTTGTCCCGGTTTAAGCATGTAGGCGGATGTTCCAGGTAAATCCGGAACGTTACTAACGCTGAGGTGTGATGACGAGGCACTACGGTGCTGAAGTGACAAATGCCCTGC
>NZ_JBEAFR010000034.1:0-794 GCF_040062315.1 Klebsiella sp. GW_Kp181 | reverse complement strand
GGATATCGCGCAGCCCGGTGTCGCCGCTGATGGGCTTCGCGTTTTCACGCACCAGTTTCATGCCGTTGTAGTTCATCGGGTTATGGCTGGCCGTCACCTCTATCCCGCCGTCCACGCCCAGGTGGAAGGTGGCGAAGTAAATCTCTTCGGTCCCGCTCAGACCAATATCCAGCACGTCCGTTCCCGCATCCATCAGGCCTCTGGCCAGCGCCAGCTTCAGCGACTCGCTGGTCAGACGCACATCGCCACCCACCACGATCGTTTTCGGCTTCAGAAATTCACCGTAGGCGCGTCCGATACGGTAGGCGATATCTTCGTTTAATTCTTCGCCCAGTTCGCCGCGGATATCGTAGGCTTTAAAACAAGTTAGCTGTGTCATTCGGAATCAATGTCCTGCAAAAGTTAGCAACGACCATACTGGTCTTTAATACGGATAATGTCGTCTTCGCCCAGATAGGAGCCGGACTGGATCTCCAGCACTTCCAGCGGGATACGTCCCGGGTTCTCGAGGCAGTGCTCGGCACCAATGGGAATAAAGGTCGACTGATTTTCAGTCAGCAGGAACTGCTTGCCGTTGACCGTTATCTGCCCCGTCCCGGCGAGGATCACCCAGTGCTCGGCGCGGTGGTGGTGCATCTGCATGGAGAACGCCCCGCCCGGCTTGACGGTGATACGGTTAACGTTGAAGCGCGGCGTCTGGACCACCACATCGCTGCGGCCCCACGGACGGTAGATTTCACGGTGTCGTTTGTATTCGCTGCGCTGGTTGGCCTTCAGGTACTCCACGACCTTTT
>NZ_JBEAFR010000033.1:0-971 GCF_040062315.1 Klebsiella sp. GW_Kp181 | reverse complement strand
CGCACTACCGGCTCGGTGTTCGAGCTGCGCAGGTTAAAACGCCACTCCGGATATTCAATACTGATGCCGTCCGTGGTGTCCACGTTGACGGCATCCGGTTCATAGCGCTCACGGATGCGCGCTATTGCCGCCGCCGCGTTCTCCAGCTTGCGGTTTATTTCCCCCGACGCCGGGAACGCCGCCTGCCGGTCCGCCACCAGCGCCTTCAGCGGGCTGTTCTTCAGACACAGCAGCTCCGCCACCAGCAGCCACGGGATCATCCCGCTGTCGCAGTAGGCGAAATCGCGGAAATAGTGATGTGCGCTCATCTCCCCGCCGTAAATCGCATCTTCCTGACGCATCCGCTCTTTAATGAACGCATGCCCGGTCTTCGACATCACCGGCGTGCCGCCGCTGCGGGTCACCATATCCACCGTATTCCACGTCAGACGCGGGTCGTGAATAATCCGGGCGCCCGGCTGCTTCTGCAGGAACGCTTCCGCCAGCAGGCCAACAATATAATAGCCTTCGATAAATTCTGCATCGTTATCAAACATAAAGCAGCGGTCGAAGTCACCGTCAAAGGCGATACCCATGTCCGCGCCGTGCTCGCGCACCGCATCCGCGGTGTCCTGCCGGCACTCCGGCAGCAGCGGGTTCGGGATACCGTTCGGGAAGTGGCCGTCCGGCTGGTGATGCACCTTGATAAAGGTCACCGGCACGCCTGCCGCCACAAAACGTTTCTCCACTTCATCAATCACGTGACCGGCTGCGCCGTTGCCGGAGTTCACCACCAGCTTCAGCGGACGGGTGAAGCTGGCCAGGTTCACGTAGCCCATAAGGTGGTCCACGTACTCCTGCAGCACCGATATCTGACGCAGGGTGCCGCGACGGGACGCATCCACCGGCGCAAACTGGTTCTCTTCCGCCAGGCGCTGGATATCGCGCAGCCCGGTGTCGCCGCTGATGGGCTTCGCGTTTTCACGCACCAG
>NZ_JBEAFR010000032.1:0-1034 GCF_040062315.1 Klebsiella sp. GW_Kp181 | reverse complement strand
GCGCCAACGGTACGGCCGCCTTCACGGATTGCGAAACGCAGACCGTCGTCCATCGCGATCGGGTGGATCAGGGTAACAACCATTTTGATGTTGTCGCCCGGCATAACCATCTCTACGCCTTCCGGCAGTTCGATGGTGCCAGTCACGTCAGTTGTACGGAAGTAGAACTGCGGACGGTAGCCTTTGAAGAACGGAGTGTGACGGCCGCCTTCGTCTTTGGACAGGATATAAACTTCAGATTCGAACTTGGTGTGCGGCTTGATAGAGCCCGGCTTAGCCAGTACCTGACCACGTTCGATTTCTTCACGTTTGATACCACGCAGCAGAACACCAACGTTCTCACCAGCACGGCCTTCGTCCAGCAGTTTGCGGAACATTTCAACGCCAGTACAGGTAGACTTAGCAGTGTCTTTGATACCAACGATTTCAACTTCTTCGCCAACTTTGATGATACCGCGCTCTACACGACCGGTAACAACGGTACCACGACCGGAGATGGAGAATACGTCTTCGATCGGCAGCAGGAACGGCTTGTCAATCGCACGCTCTGGTTCCGGAATGTAAGAATCCAGGAAGCCAGCCAGTTCGATGATTTTAGATTCCCACTCAGCGTCGCCTTCCAGCGCTTTCAGAGCAGAACCACGAACGATCGGAGTGTCGTCGCCCGGGAAATCGTACTGAGACAGAAGTTCACGAACTTCCATTTCAACCAGTTCCAGCAGCTCTTCGTCATCAACCATGTCGCACTTGTTCAGGAACACGATGATGTACGGAACGCCTACCTGACGACCCAGCAGGATGTGCTCACGAGTCTGCGGCATCGGGCCGTCAGTCGCAGCAACAACCAGGATCGCGCCGTCCATCTGCGCAGCACCGGTGATCATGTTTTTAACATAGTCGGCGTGGCCCGGGCAGTCTACGTGCGCGTAGTGGCGAGTCGGGGTGTCATATTCAACGTGGGAAGTGTTGATGGTGATACCACGAGCTTTTTCTTCCGGCGCGTTATCGATCTGGTCGAATGCGCGAGCAGCACC
>NZ_JBEAFR010000083.1:0-196601 GCF_040062315.1 Klebsiella sp. GW_Kp181 | reverse complement strand
GAGCACGACCTTGCCAAGGTCGGGGTCGCGAGTTCGAGTCTCGTTTCCCGCTCCAAATTTCTTCTTATACCTGATTTATCCACAGCGCAATCACGCGCCGGGGATGATTTTCGTCCTGTCCAGAAAATACTGTGAACAGACTTATCCACAGGTTAATCTTTTGCCTTAATCCCGAAAAATACTTCACTATGTAAATAGTATTTATCTATATTGTTGAAATATAATAAGAAAATTTCATTTCAAAGTGTTAACTCGATCGCTTGACGAACGTCTGCATGTTGAAACGCAATGTGTTTTTATTTTTATTCACACCCTGTGAATGAATCAGGCGTCGCGCGGTAACCCTTTTTCAACCACCCTGACCAGCCGTAGCTTTTTCGGTAGTTGCACCTCAATCACATTGGCATTTCTTTTTGCAATTTGCTGCGCAATCGCCCATTCGATATGTTCGTCGAGAAGTGGGTGCTCACCCCGGCGGCTTTCCAGCGCCTGCAGGTTCGCTTCATTCCAGGGCGCATTGCCCAACGCAACGGCGATATTACGCAGCCAGCGCAGATGACCAATACGGCGAATGGCCGATCCTTCCGTCACTTTTAAAAACCAGGGCTCGCTCCAGGCGAACAGTTCTACCAGCGCCGGGGCATGCAGCGCCTGACGCGGGCTGAAATCATCTTCATCGGTTAATTGCGCGAAGCGGTTCCACGGGCAAATCAGCTGGCAGTCATCACAGCCGTATATGCGGTTACCGATCAGCGGACGAAATTCTTCCGGAATAGCGCCTTCCAGTTCGATAGTCAGATAGGAGATACAGCGCCGGGCATCAACGGTATAGGGCTCGACGATGGCGCCGGTTGGGCAGATGGTCATGCAGGCAATGCAGCGTCCGCACTCTTCTTCAACGGGCTGGTCGACGGGAAGAGGGAGATCGATAAGCAATTCGCCGAGGAAAAAGAACGAGCCGGCATCGCGGCTAAGGATGAGTGAGTGCTTACCTGTCCATCCCAGCCCCGCTTTTTCGGCTAAAGGGCGTTCAAGAATCGGCGCGGAATCGACAAAAGGTCTAAAATTGAGCGAAGCACACTGCCCCTGAATCATCTCACCTAATTTTTTCAGGCGATTACGTAACAGCTTGTGATAGTCCCGTCCAAGGGCATAACGGCTAACGTAACCCAACGCGGGATCTTTCAGGGTTCGGGCGAAAGCGGCATTAGCGGGAAGATAGTTCATCCTGACGCTAATCACGCGGAGCGTACCGGGCTGGAGTTCATGAGGTCGCGCGCGCATCATGCCATGACGCGCCATCCACTCCATTTCGCCATGGTATTGTTTATCCAGCCACGCCTGCAGTTTAGGTTCGCTGGCGCTGAGATCGGTATCGGTAATACCGACCTGCTGGAACCCCAGCTCTGTGCCCCATTGTTTGATTTGCTGCGCTAACTGATTGAGATCGAGGGGCTGTGACATGATGGACCATACGATGACGAAAAACGCCGACAGTATACCACATATCATCTGGTCGGCGGATGCGCTACGGCGGGCGGAAAAAGAGGCGGCGGATGCCCTCGGGCTGACGTTATACGAGCTGATGCGTCGTGCGGGCGAAGCGGCTTTTGAACGAGCTTACGAGCACTATCCTGAAAACCGGTGCTGGCTGATTCTCTGCGGTCACGGCAATAACGGCGGCGACGGCTACGTGGTGGCTCGCCTGGCGCAGTCGCGAGGTATTCAGGTCACGCTGGTGGCGCTGGATAGCGAGAAGCCGCTGCCGGAAGAGGCCAGTACCGCGCGTGAAGAGTGGCTCAACGCCGGCGGAACGATTCATGCCGCCGACATCGCCTGGCCAGAAGATATCACGCTAATTATTGACGGGCTGCTCGGGACCGGATTACAGAGCGCTCCACGGGAAAACGTTGCGGAGCTCATCGCGCGCGTTAATGCCCATCCGGCGCCGGTTGTGGCGCTGGATATCCCCTCAGGTCTGAATGCGCAGACGGGGACCACGCCGGGTGCGGTTATCCAGGCCGCTCATACCATCACCTTTATCGCGCTTAAGCCTGGATTGCTGACCGGCAAGGCTCGCGATGTCGTTGGCCGCTTGCATCACCACGCCCTGGGGCTTGAGGGTTGGCTGGCAGGCCAGACGACGGCACTCAGTCGCTTCGATGCCTCGCAGCTTGCCGACTGGCTACCGCCCAGACGCCCAACGTCGCACAAAGGCGACCACGGGAAGCTGGTCATTATCGGCGGCGAACCGGGTACGGCGGGAGCCATCCGCATGAGCGGCGAGGCGGCTCTGCGCGCGGGCGCTGGCTTGGTGCGAGTCCTGACTCACCGGGACAACATTGCGCCCATTCTGACCGCCAGGCCTGAACTGATGGTCCATGAGCTGACCTCCCGCTCTCTCGAAGAGAGCCTGCAATGGGCGGATGTCGTCGCGATTGGGCCGGGTCTGGGGCAGGGCGAGTGGGGTAAAAATGCGCTGCGCCAGGTGGAGAATTTTCGCAAACCGATGGTCTGGGATGCGGATGCGCTGAACCTGCTGGCAATCAATCCCGATAAACGTCACAATCGCGTGCTGACGCCGCATCCCGGCGAAGCCGCTCGTCTGCTGAACGTGAGTGCGGCAGAAATTGAAAGCGATCGCTTACATTCTGCACAACGTCTGGTAAAACGTTATGGCGGCGTCGTAGTGCTGAAAGGCGCAGGTACGATCGTGGCGAGTGACGCTGGCGAGACGGGTATTATCGATGCCGGCAACGCCGGAATGGCCAGCGGCGGAATGGGCGATGTCCTGACCGGCATAATTGCTGCGTTGTTAGGCCAGCAGCTGACGCCGTATGATGCCGCCTGCGCCGGATGCGTTGTTCATGGCGAAGCCGCCGATCGTCTGGCGGCCAGATACGGCACCCGCGGCATGCTGGCGACCGATCTTTTTTCCACGCTCAGGCGTGTTGTTAACCCGGATGTGATTGACGTAGACCATGATTAATCGAGTGATTCCTTTACCCGACGAGCAGGCAACTCTCAGCCTTGGCAACCGCGTAGCGCAGGCATGCACTGGCGCGACGGTCATCTATTTGTACGGCGATTTAGGGGCGGGTAAGACGACCTTTAGCCGCGGTTTCCTTCAGGCTCTCGGTCACCGCGGCAACGTTAAAAGCCCGACCTATACCCTTGTCGAGCCTTATAGTCTCGATAAGTTGATGGTCTATCACTTCGATCTCTATCGCCTGGCGGACCCTGAAGAGCTCGAGTTTATGGGGATCCGCGATTATTTTACCGACGACGCCATCTGCCTGGTGGAATGGCCGCAGCAGGGTACAGGCGTACTGCCGGAACCGGATGTTGAAATTCACCTTGAATATCAGGCTCAAGGGCGTGAGGCGCGCGTAACTGCGGTCTCCTCATTGGGTGAGTCTTTATTGGCGCGTTTGGCTAATTAGCCTGAAGGACGACGGGATGATGTATCGCTTAACCAGTTGGCTGACCGCCGCACTGATGCTGTTCAGCATTCAGGCCACTGCGGCAAGTTTATCCGATATCCAGGTCTCAAATGGCGATCGGCAGGCCCGTATTACCATAAGTTTTATCGGCGACCCTGAATATTCGTTTAGCCCGCAGGGCAAACGCACCGTCGCGCTGGATATCAAACAGAGCGGCGTACTCCAGGGCTTGCCGCTGCAGTTTAGCGGCAATAATCTGGTAAAAAGCATTCGTTCCGGAGCGCCGCAGGATACCCAGTCGCTGCGTCTGTTGGTGGATTTAACCGCCGACGGCAAAACGCGCGCGGTGAAACAGCAGAACGGTTCTAACTATACCGTGGTGTTTACGATTAATGCCGATGAACCGCCTCCGCCTCCGCCACCGCGTGTCGTGGTGAAACAGGCAGAACGGCCCGTGGCGCAGCCCGTGCGTCCGAGCGAGCCGGCGCGCAACCCGTTTAAAGCCGATAACGACCGCCTGACTGCGGTGACCAGTACGACCAGCGTAACGCGTCCTGCGGCACGTACCGTTTCTACCGACGATAAAGTGATTATCGCCATTGATGCCGGTCACGGTGGCCAGGATCCCGGAGCGATTGGTCCGAACGGCACTAAAGAGAAGAATGTGACCATCGCGATTGCGCGTAAGCTCCGCGCGCTGCTGAATGCCGATCCTCAGTTCAAACCCGTACTGACGCGCGACGGCGATTATTTCATTTCAGTAATGGGGCGTTCTGACGTCGCGCGTAAGCAAAACGCCAATTTCCTTGTCTCGATTCACGCCGACGCTGCACCGAATCGCGATGCTACCGGAGCATCGGTTTGGGTGCTTTCCAACCGTCGCGCGAACAGCGAAATGGCCGGCTGGCTCGAGCAACATGAGAAACAATCCGAACTGCTGGGCGGTGCAGGCGATGTGTTGGCCAACAGCCAGTCGGACCCTTACCTGAGCCAGGCGGTGCTGGATTTACAGTTCGGCCATTCCCAGCGCGTCGGGTATGATGTGGCGACTAACGTGCTGAGCCAGCTGCAGCGGATCGGCGATTTACATAAGCGTCGTCCTGAACATGCCAGCCTCGGCGTACTGCGCTCGCCGGATATCCCGTCAATCCTGGTGGAAACGGGGTTTATCAGTAATAACGGCGAAGAGCGGCTGCTGGGGAGCGATGCTTATCAACAGCAGGTCGCAGAGGCCATTTATAACGGTCTGCGTAACTACTTTATGCAACATCCTCTACAATCCGCGCCGCGCGGGGCAGCCGCGCAGACTGCCAGCGCAGGTTCGTCAGATGGGACGCTGTTAAATTAAGGAGACGGCCATGCCGATTCAGGTTCTACCGCCGCAGCTCGCCAACCAGATTGCCGCAGGTGAAGTGGTGGAACGACCGGCGTCGGTGGTTAAAGAGCTGGTGGAAAATAGCCTCGATGCCGGGGCGACGCGCATCGATATTGATATTGAGCGCGGCGGCGCGAAGTTAATCCGCATCCGCGATAACGGCTGCGGCATTAAAAAAGACGAGCTGGCGCTGGCGCTGGCTCGCCACGCGACCAGTAAAATTGCTTCGCTTGATGATCTTGAAGCGATAATTAGCCTCGGTTTTCGCGGCGAAGCCCTGGCCAGTATCAGCTCAGTCGCTCGCCTGACGTTGACCTCGCGTACCGAGGATCAGCAGGAGGCCTGGCAGGCCTATGCCGAAGGACGCGATCAGGCGGTAACCGTGAAGCCGGCGGCGCACCCGGTGGGTACGACGCTGGAAGTACTGGATCTGTTTTATAACACCCCCGCCCGGCGCAAGTTTATGCGCACTGAGAAAACCGAGTTTGGCCATATCGACGAGATCGTACGGCGCATCGCGCTGGCGCGCTTTGACGTGACCATTAACCTCAGCCACAACGGAAAGGCCGTGCGCCAGTACCGGGCGGTATCGCAGGATGGCCAGCGCGAACGGCGTCTGGGCGCAATCTGCGGTTTGCCGTTTCTCGAACATGCCCTGGCTATCGAATGGCAGCACGGCGACCTGACCCTCAGCGGCTGGGTGGCCGATCCTCTGCATACCAATCCGACGCTGGCGGAGATTCAGTATTGCTATGTCAACGGACGTATGATGCGCGATCGCCTGATTAATCACGCGATCCGTCAGGCCTGCGAAGACAAACTGGGCGCCGATCAGCAGCCCGCTTTTGTGCTGTACCTGAAGATAGATCCGCATCAGGTGGATGTGAACGTGCACCCGGCCAAGCATGAGGTGCGTTTTCATCAGTCGCGCCTGGTGCACGATTTTATCTATCAAGGCGTGCTAAGCGTTCTGCAGCAGCAACTGAACGCTCCCCTGGCAGAAGAGGGCGCAGAGCCCGCGCCGCGTCAGGTACCTGAAAACCGCATTGCGGCAGGCGGCAATCATTTTGCCCAGCCCGCCGTCGCGCGTGAAACCGCCGCTCCCCGTTATCGTGACGAGCCCGTCGCGCCGCGCTTTAATACCAGCACCGGCGGCTCGCGAGAATCCGCTGCCACGGGGTCATCTGGCGGAGCCGGCTGGCCGCATGCGCAGCCAGGTTATCAAAAACAGCAGGGGGCGCTCTATCGCCAACTGCTGGATACTCCGGCCGCGGAGCGAAAACCAAAATCTCCTGCGCCGGTAGCGGAAGGCCTGGCAGGCCATAGCCAAAGTTTTGGCCGCGTGCTGACGATCGTCGATAACGACTGTGCGCTGCTGGAACGTGACGGCAAGCTTGCGCTGCTGGCCCTGCCGGTTGCCGAGCGCTGGCTACGCCAGGCGCAGCTAACGCCGGGCGCGGAGGCAGTCTGTGCCCAGCCGCTGCTTATCCCGCTGCGGATAAAAGTGTCCGGGGCGGAAAAGGACGCGCTTGAGCAGGCGCAGTCGGCGCTGGCAGAAGTCGGTATTGAACTGCAGTCCGATGCGCACTACGTGACGATCCGCGCAGTGCCTTTACCCTTAAGACAACAAAATTTACAAATCTTGATTCCTGAACTGATAGGCTACCTGGCGCAGCAAAAAACATGCGACGCCGACAATATTGCTCAGTGGATAGCGCGTAATCTGGCGAGCGAACATGCGCAGTGGAATATGGCGCAGGCGATTGCCGTCCTGGCGGATATCGAGCGTTTATGTCCGCAGCTGGTTAAAGCGCCGCCGGGTGGCCTGTTACAACCTGTTGATTTACATTCGGCGATGAATGCCCTGAAAGATGAGTGATGTAACAGAGGCAAGCCTGCCTAAGGCAATATTTTTAATGGGCCCGACGGCCTCTGGTAAAACCGCATTGGCTATCGCCCTGCGTAAAGTTTTGCCAGTAGAGTTGATTAGCGTTGATTCAGCCCTAATCTATCGAGGGATGGATATCGGTACGGCCAAGCCCGATGCCGCGGAGCTGAGCGCTGCGCCGCATCGCCTGCTGGATATTCTGGATCCGGCCGAGGCTTATTCCGCGGCGGATTTCCGTCGCGATGCGCTGGCAGAGATGGCTGATATCGTTGCGGCCGGGCGTATTCCGCTACTGGTTGGCGGAACAATGTTGTATTTCAAAGCGTTGCTGGAAGGATTGTCGCCTTTGCCTTCGGCAGATCCGCAGGTCAGAGCGCGGATTGAGCAACAGGCCGCAGAGCAGGGATGGAACGCGTTACACCAGCAGCTACAGGAAATAGATCCCGTTGCCGCAGCGCGTATTCATCCAAATGATCCGCAAAGACTTTCCCGAGCACTGGAAGTTTTTTTCATTTCGGGTAAAACTTTAACGGAGCTGACGCAAACGTCAGGTGATGCTCTGCCGTATAAGGTGCACCAGTTCGCCATCGCCCCGGCGAGCCGTGAACTGCTCCATCAGCGCATAGAACAGCGTTTTCATCAGATGTTGGCTTCAGGTTTTGAAGCAGAAGTGCGGGCGCTTTTTGCCCGGGGAGATTTGCATACGGATATGCCTTCCATTCGTTGTGTCGGATATCGCCAGATGTGGTCTTACCTTAATGGCGAGATCCCGTATGATGAAATGGTTTATCGAGGTGTTTGCGCCACGAGACAGTTAGCTAAACGTCAGGGTACCTGGCTGCGCGGTTGGGAAGGTATTCACTGGTTAGACAGTGAACAACCTGAACAAGCGTTCAACAAAGTATTACAGGTTGTTGGTGCTAGCCTGGACTGAACGTGTACAATTGAACGGTATCGTGCGTAATTTTTAAGAATCGTAAGGTTCTGAGTACAAAACAAGCATACATATAAGGAAAAGAGAGAATGGCTAAGGGGCAATCTTTACAAGATCCGTTCCTGAACGCTTTGCGTCGGGAACGTGTTCCGGTTTCTATTTATTTGGTGAATGGTATTAAGCTGCAAGGGCAAATTGAGTCTTTCGATCAGTTCGTGATCCTGTTGAAAAACACGGTCAGCCAGATGGTCTATAAGCACGCAATTTCTACCGTTGTCCCGTCTCGCCCGGTGTCACACCACAGCAACAATGCTGGCGGCGGTACTAACAACTATCACCACGGTGGTGGTGCGCAGGGTTCTTCTGCACCGCAGCAAGACAGCGAAGACGCCGAATAAGGCAGATGCTGTTTTTCCACGTCGGGGAGCCAGGTTTTCTGCGTTCCCCGCTGGTATTTTATAAGGGGTTTACGCTTGTTTGACCGTTATGATGCCGGTGAGCAGGCGGTACTGGTACACATCTATTTTTCGCAAGACAAAGATATGGAAGATCTCCAGGAGTTTGAAACTCTGGCCTCTTCCGCCGGTGTCGAAGCAATGCAGGTGATTACCGGTAGCCGTAAAGCACCGCACCCGAAGTATTTTGTTGGTGAAGGTAAAGCTGTCGAAATTGCGGAAGCCGTAAAAGCGACCGGTGCATCGGTCGTGCTCTTCGATCATGCCCTGAGTCCGGCGCAGGAACGAAATCTCGAACGCTTATGCGAATGTCGGGTTATCGATCGCACCGGCCTGATTTTAGATATTTTTGCCCAACGAGCGCGTACCCACGAAGGGAAACTGCAGGTTGAGCTGGCGCAGCTGCGCCACATGGCGACTCGCCTCGTTCGCGGCTGGACCCACCTTGAAAGACAGAAAGGCGGGATTGGTTTGCGCGGCCCGGGTGAAACCCAGCTCGAAACTGACCGCCGATTGCTGCGTAACCGTATTATGCAGATCCTGTCGCGACTGGAAAAAGTTGAAAAACAGCGCGAGCAAGGACGGCGGTCACGGGCCAAAGCCGATATTCCCACCGTGTCGTTGGTCGGTTATACCAACGCCGGTAAATCCACGCTGTTCAATCAGATAACTGAAGCTGAGGTCTATGCAGCGAACCAGCTGTTCGCCACTCTGGATCCGACGCTGCGCCGCATCGATGTCCCTGATGTTGGCGAAACCGTGCTGGCGGATACCGTAGGTTTCATTCGTCATCTGCCGCACGATCTGGTGGCCGCGTTTAAAGCGACTCTCCAGGAGACGCGCCAGGCGACGCTGCTGCTGCATGTCATTGATGCGGCGGATGTTCGCGTGCAGGAAAATATTGACGCAGTAAATACGGTACTCGCGGAAATCGAGGCCGATGAGATCCCGGCGCTGCTGGTCATGAATAAAATCGACATGCTGGATGATTTTGAGCCGCGTATCGATCGGGATGAAGAAAACAAACCGATTCGGGTCTGGCTTTCCGCCCAGACCGGGGTTGGCGTACCGCTGCTTTTTCAGGCTTTGACGGAACGGCTCTCTGGTGAAGTGGCTCAGCATACGCTGCGCCTGCCGCCGCAGGAAGGCCGGTTGAGAAGCCGATTCTATCAGCTTCAGGCGATAGAGAAAGAGTGGATGGAGGATGACGGTAGCGTTGGTCTGCAGGTGCGCATGCCGATCGTTGACTGGCGTCGCCTCTGTAAACAAGAGCCAGCGCTGGTTGAATACGTGATTTGACCTTGCAGCTTGCCTGAAGATATTAACCCCTGTGGGGATATCAAAAACAAATATGGAGCATATACATGGCGTGGAATCAGCCCGGTAATAACGGACAGGACCGCGACCCGTGGGGAAGCAGCAATAACCAAGGCGGCAACTCTGGGGGAAATGGCAACAAAGGTGGTCGCGAGCAGGGACCTCCCGATCTGGATGATATCTTCCGTAAGCTAAGTAAAAAACTTGGCGGCCTGGGCGGCGGGAAAGGTGGACTGGGCGGCGGTAGCGGCTCACAGGGACCACGCGGGCCTATGGGCGGACGTATCGTCGGCATCGTTGCCGCCGCTGCGGTTATTATCTGGGCAGCCAGCGGTTTCTATACCATTAAAGAAGCTGAACGTGGCGTCGTCACTCGCTTTGGTAAATTTAGCCATCTGGTTGAGCCTGGCCTTAACTGGAAACCCACCTTCATTGATAACGTTCAGGCGGTTAACGTTGAGTCGGTGCGCGAACTGGCGGCCTCTGGCGTCATGCTGACGTCAGACGAAAACGTCGTGCGCGTTGAGATGAACGTACAGTACCGCGTGACCGACCCGGAACGCTATCTGTTTAGCGTGACCAGCGCTGACGACAGCCTGCGTCAGGCAACCGACAGCGCGCTGCGTGGCGTTATTGGTAAATACACGATGGACCGTATCCTGACCGAAGGGCGTACCGTCATTCGTAGCGATACCCAGCGTGAGCTGGAAGAGACGATTCGTCCGTATAACATGGGTATCACCCTGCTGGACGTCAACTTCCAGACGGCGCGTCCGCCGGAGGAAGTGAAAGCCGCATTTGATGATGCGATTGCCGCACGTGAAAACGAACAGCAGTACATTCGTGAAGCGGAAGCTTACACCAACGAAGTTCAGCCACGGGCTAACGGTCAGGCGCAGCGTATCCTTGAAGAGGCTCGTGCGTACAAGACCCAGACCGTTCTTGAAGCGCAGGGTGAAGTGGCTCGCTTTGCAAAAATTCTGCCTGAGTATAAAGCGGCTCCGGAAATCACCCGCGAGCGTCTGTATATCGAAACCATGGAAAAAGTGCTGAGCCATACTCGCAAAGTGCTGGTTAACGATAAGGGGAGCAACCTGATGGTTCTGCCTCTGGATCAGATGCTGAAAGGCGCTGGCGCGCCAGCGGCAAAGAGTGATAGCAGTGGCGCAAGCGATCTGCTGCGTCTGCCGCCTGCATCCAGCTCAAGCAGCGCCAGTAACGCTTCTACCTCTACGGGAGGCACCATTATGGACCAACGCCGCGCCAACGCGCAGCGTAACGACTACCAGCGTCAGGGGGAATAACGATGCGTAAATCTGTTATCGCGATAATTGTCATCGTGCTGGTGGTGCTCTATATGTCCATCTTTGTTGTCAAAGAGGGCGAGCGCGGTATCACGCTGCGTTTTGGTAAAGTTCTGCGCGACGATGAAAACAAACCGCTGGTGTATGCGCCTGGCCTTCACTTCAAGATTCCATTTATTGAATCTGTGAAGATGCTCGATGCGCGTATTCAGACGATGGACAATCAGGCCGACCGCTTTGTTACCAAAGAGAAAAAGGATCTGATCGTTGACTCCTATATCAAGTGGCGCATCAGCGACTTTAGCCGTTACTACCTGGCTACCGGCGGCGGTGACGTCTCCCAGGCCGAAGTACTGTTGAAGCGTAAATTCTCCGACCGTCTGCGTTCTGAAATTGGTCGTCTGGATGTGAAAGACATCGTGACCGACTCCCGCGGTCGTTTGACCCTGGAAGTGCGCGATGCCCTGAACTCAGGTTCTGCGGGCACAGAAGATGAAGTCAGTACGCCGGCTGCCGATGATGCAATTGCCAAAGCGGCGGAGCGAGTTGAAGCAGAAACGAACGGTAAGGTTCAGGTGATCAACCCGAACAGTATGGCGGCGCTGGGTATTGAAGTCGTCGACGTTCGTATTAAGCAGATCAACCTGCCTGCTGAAGTGTCTGAAGCGATCTACAACCGTATGCGCGCTGAGCGTGAAGCGGTAGCTCGTCGCCATCGCTCACAGGGCCAGGAAGAAGCTGAAAAACTGCGCGCAACTGCGGACTATGAAGTCACCAAAACGCTGGCGGAAGCCGAGCGCCAGGGGCGTATCCTGCGCGGTGAAGGCGATGCGGAATCCGCAAAACTGTTTGCTGATGCATTCAGTCAGGATCCAGGATTCTACGCCTTTATCCGTAGTCTGCGTGCGTACGAGAACAGCTTCAAGAGCAATCAGGACGTAATGGTTCTCAGTCCGGACAGTGATTTCTTCCGCTATATGAAATCTCCAGCGGCAGCGACTCGCTGATAAGCAATGAGTATGCAAAAAGGCGTCCATCGGGGCGCCTTTTTTACATGATGAAAGCGATTAATTACCGCGGTGTTTTTTATTCAATGAACCCACGGATGCTACGTTTTGCGAGAATGCTTCATTTATAAAACCAGCGCTTAATTCATTATCTTCGTTTCTGGTGTTAGTACGCTAATCGATCATTGAAATTAAGAAAAAACAAGTTGTTATGTATTTCATTTCATAAAGCCGGTTCATAACATTGATGAAATAGCGGAGAATGTGAAGTGAGTGCAACTCAACGCGAGTGAGCGACTGGTGCTGTACTGGCTGCATTTAAATAAAGGTGAATAATGAACTCAACAATCTGGTTGGCACTGGCGCTGGTTTTAGTACTTGAAGGGCTTGGACCGCTGCTTTATCCCCGCGCATGGCGCCGTATGGTCGCCACGATGAGCCAGCTACCGGATAATTTATTACGCCGCTTTGGCGGGGGACTTGTGGTTGCCGGCATCGTCATCTACTACATGTTGAGGAAAACGATTGGCTGAGCGCAAAGTAGACTAATTTACCGTCTTTTGAGTGCAAAAAGTGCTGTAACTCTGAAAAAGCGATGGTAGAATCCATTTTTAAGCAAACGGTGATTTTGAAAAATGGGTAACAACGTCGTCGTACTGGGCACCCAATGGGGTGACGAAGGTAAAGGGAAGATCGTCGATCTCCTGACTGAACGGGCTAAATATGTTGTGCGCTATCAGGGCGGTCACAACGCCGGCCATACTCTCGTAATCAACGGTGAAAAAACCGTCCTCCATCTCATTCCATCAGGAATTCTTCGTGAGAATGTCACCAGCATCATCGGTAACGGTGTGGTGCTGTCTCCGGCTGCGCTGATGAAAGAGATGAAAGGTCTGGAAGACCGTGGTATCCCTGTTCGCGAGCGTCTGCTGCTTTCTGAAGCTTGTCCGCTTATCCTCGAATATCATGTTGCGCTGGATGTTGCGCGTGAGAAAGCGCGCGGCGCGAAAGCTATCGGTACGACCGGTCGCGGTATCGGCCCGGCTTACGAAGATAAAGTGGCTCGCCGCGGTCTGCGCGTTGGCGATCTGTTTGATAAAGCTACCTTCGCTGACAAACTGAAAGAGGTGATGGAATATCACAACTTCCAGCTGGTGAATTTCTATAAAGCTGAAGCGGTTGATTACCAGAAAGTTCTGGATGACGTGATGGCGATTGCCGACATCCTGACCTCCATGGTGGTTGATGTTTCCGATCTGCTTGACCAGGCGCGTAAGCGTGGCGATTTCGTCATGTTTGAAGGCGCGCAGGGTACGCTGCTTGATATCGACCACGGTACCTATCCGTACGTAACGTCTTCCAACACCACCGCAGGTGGCGTGGCGACCGGCTCCGGTTTGGGCCCGCGTTATGTTGATTACGTTCTGGGTATTATCAAAGCCTACTCTACTCGCGTAGGCGCAGGCCCGTTCCCGACTGAGCTGTTTGATGAAACCGGCGAGTTCCTGTGTAAACAGGGTAACGAGTTTGGCGCCACCACCGGCCGTCGTCGTCGTACCGGTTGGCTGGATGCCGTTGCGGTACGTCGCGCGGTGCAGATTAACTCCCTGTCTGGTTTCTGCCTGACTAAGCTTGACGTCCTGGACGGCCTGAAAGAAGTTAAAATCTGCGTTGCCTACCGTATGCCGGATGGCCGTGAAGTGACCACCACTCCGCTGGCGGCCGACAACTGGGAAGGTATTGAGCCGGTTTATGAAACAATGCCGGGCTGGTCTGAAACCACCTTCGGTGTGAAAGAGCGCAGCGGCCTGCCGCAGGCAGCGCTGAACTACATCGCCCGCATTGAAGAGCTGACCGGCGTACCGGTTGATATTATCTCTACCGGTCCTGACCGTACCGAGACGATGATTTTGCGCGATCCTTTCGACGCATAATTATCTCCAGGGGCGCCGTTCAGGCGCCTCTTGTTTTTGCTGTTCGCCCGCCCCATTTAAATAAATTAGCGGCCTGAGCGCTGGCTGGTTTATCATCAATAGTAATTACGTCTACCGACGCACTCTGTTTTTCTTTTCCCTGAGGTTGATTGTGCAGTTAACGAGTTTCACTGATTACGGACTACGCGCGCTGATTTATATGGCGTCGCTGCCGGATGGAAGAATGACCAGTATCTCCGAAGTGACGGAGGTTTACGGCGTTTCCCGTAATCATATGGTTAAGATAATCAATCAGCTGAGCCGCGTGGGTTATGTGACGGCGGTTCGGGGAAAGAACGGCGGAATTCGTCTGGGGAAACCGGCAAATATGATTCGCGTGGGTGATGTGGTTCGCGATCTGGAGCCGCTCTCTTTAGTCAACTGCAGCAGTGAATTTTGCCATATTACGCCCGCCTGTCGTCTGAAACAGGCGCTTGCTGAAGCCGCGCAAAGTTTTCTCAAGGAACTGGATAACTACACGCTGGCCGATTTGGTTGAAAAGAATCAACCGCTTTATAAATTATTACTGGTGGAGTGACGTAAACTTCACTGGAGATGACAACGGAGGAACCGACATGTCACAAGATCCTTTCCTGGACCGCGAATCTGAAAAATACGCTAATCCAATCCCGAGCCGGGAATTTATCCTCGATCATTTAGCAAAACGTGAAAAACCGGCCAGCCGAGATGAGCTGGCAATTGAGCTGAATATTGAAGGCGAAGAACAACAAGAAGCATTGCGCCGCAGACTGCGCGCAATGGAACGCGATGGTCAACTGGTCTTTACGCGTCGTCAGTGCTATGCGCTGCCGGAACGTCTCGATCTGCTAAAGGGGACCGTTATTGGCCACCGCGACGGTTATGGCTTCCTGCGCGTTGAAGGCCGTAAAGATGACCTTTATTTGTCGTCCGAGCAGATGAAAACCTGCATTCACGGCGATCAGGTACTGGCGCAGCCGTTAGGCGCCGATCGTAAAGGCCGCCGGGAAGCGCGTATCGTCCGCGTGCTGGTGCCCAAAACCAGCCAGATTGTGGGCCGCTACTTTACCGAAGCAGGCGTAGGCTTCGTTGTGCCTGATGACAGCCGCTTGAGCTTCGATATCCTGATTCCTCCCGAAGAGATCATGGGCGCGAGGATGGGCTTTGTAGTGGTGGTTGAGCTGACCCAGCGTCCAACCCGGCGCACCAAAGCGGTCGGCAAAATTGTTGAGGTTCTCGGCGACAACATGGGTACCGGCATGGCGGTCGATATGGCCCTGCGCACCCATGAAATCCCCTACGTCTGGCCGCCAGCAGTAGAAAAACAGGTTGCTGGCCTGAAAGAGCAGGTACCGGAAGAAGCGAAAGCCGGTCGCGTGGATTTGCGTAATTTGCCGCTGGTTACTATTGATGGCGAAGATGCCCGTGACTTTGATGATGCCGTGTACTGCGAGAAGAAACGCGGCGGCGGCTGGCGTCTGTGGGTGGCGATTGCCGATGTGAGCTACTACGTGCGTCCTGGTACGCCGCTGGATGGCGAGGCGCGGAGTCGCGGCACCTCGGTCTACTTCCCGTCGCAGGTCGTTCCCATGCTGCCTGAAGTACTCTCTAACGGCCTGTGCTCACTGAATCCTCAGGTCGACAGACTCTGTATGGTTTGTGAAATGACGATTTCGGCTAAGGGTCGTCTCACCGGCTTCAAATTCTACGAAGCGGTGATGAGCTCTCATGCCCGTCTGACCTATACCAAAGTCTGGCATATGCTGCAGGGCGATCGGGATCTGCGTGAGCAGTACGCGCCTTTGGTCAAGCACATTGAAGAGCTACACAACCTCTACAAAGTGCTGGACGGCGCGCGTGAAGAGCGTGGCGGTATCTCATTTGAGAGTGAAGAAGCTAAATTCATCTTTAATGCTGAACGTCGTATTGAACGTATTGAGCAGACTCAGCGTAACGACGCGCACAAGCTGATTGAAGAGTGCATGATCCTGGCGAACATTTCCGCGGCGCGCTTCGTTGAGAAGGCCGAGGAGCCGGCGCTGTTCCGTATCCATGACAAACCAAGCACCGAAGCGATTACCGCATTCCGTTCGGTTCTTGCAGAGCTGGGGCTTGAGCTGCCTGGCGGCAACAAGCCGGAGCCGCGCGACTATGCGCAATTACTGGAGTCTATCGCCGACCGTCCTGACGCTGAGATGCTGCAAACTATGCTGCTGCGCTCGATGAAACAGGCAGTATACGATCCGGAAAACCGCGGCCACTTTGGTCTGGCGCTGCAATCTTACGCTCACTTTACTTCGCCGATTCGCCGCTATCCTGACCTGTCGCTGCATCGCGCGATCAAGTATTTACTGGCGAAAGAGCAAGGGCATAAAGGTAATAGCACTGAGACCGGCGGCTGGCACTACAGCATGGATGAGATGCTGCAACTGGGGGCGCACTGTTCGATGACCGAGCGCCGTGCTGATGAAGCGACGCGCGATGTCTCGGACTGGTTGAAGTGTGATTTCATGTTGGATCAGGTCGGTAACGTCTTTAAGGGCGTGATTGCCAGCGTGACCGGCTTTGGTTTCTTCGTACGTCTTAATGAACTATTTATCGATGGTCTGGTGCACGTCTCTTCCCTTGATAACGATTACTACCGTTTCGACCAGGTAGGACAGCGTCTGATCGGTGAATCCGGCGGTCAAACCTATCGTCTGGGCGATCGCGTTGAAGTACGCGTTGAAGCGGTGAATATGGATGAGCGTAAAATTGATTTCTCGCTTATCTCCAGCGAGCGCGCCCCGCGCAACGTCGGTAAGACCGAGCGTGAAAAGGCGAAGAAAGGGGCGGCAGGTAAAGCTTCCGGACGTCGCCGCCAGGCTGGTAAGCAGGTAAACTTCGAGCCGGATAGCGCATTCCGTAAACCGAAAGGTCAATCCCAGCCGAAGGCCGCTCAGCCAAAAGGCGAGAAGAAAGCGAAGAAGCCGTCGGCGAAAACCCAAAAGATAGCTGCTGCGACCAAAGCCAGGCGCGCGGCGAAAAAGAAAATAGCTGAGTAATGAGATTTCCTTTACCCTGGCTTCTTGCGTTATTCCGCAGTGGTCGGGGTGAAGGGAACTGATAACAGAACCTAAAACGAGTAGATAAATGAGTGAAATGATTTACGGCATCCACGCGGTGCAGGCACTGCTGGAGCGCGCACCTGAGCGTTTTCAGGAAGTCTTTATTCTGAAAGGCCGTGAGGATAAGCGCCTTATGCCGCTGATCCATGCTCTGGAAGCACAGGGCGTAGTGATTCAGGTCGCCAGCCGCCAGTTTCTCGATGAGAAAAGCGAAGGCGCCGTTCATCAGGGAATTATTGCCCGCGTGAAGCCCGGACGTCAGTATCAGGAGAACGATCTGCCGGATCTGATCGCTTCTCTCGATCAGCCATTCTTTTTGATCCTCGACGGCGTGACCGATCCGCACAACCTCGGCGCCTGTTTGCGTAGCGCTGATGCCGCAGGCGTACATGCGGTGATTGTGCCCAAAGATCGCTCCGCGCAGCTGAATGCCACGGCGAAAAAAGTCGCCTGCGGCGCGGCGGAGAACGTTCCGCTCATTCGCGTCACCAACCTGGCACGCACCATGCGTCTGCTGCAGGAAGAGAACGTCTGGATCGTCGGTACCGCGGGTGAAGCCGACCATACGCTGTTCCAGAGCAAGATGACCGGTTCGCTGGCGCTGGTGATGGGCGCGGAAGGTGAAGGCATGCGACGCCTGACCCGCGAGCACTGCGACGAATTGATCAGCATTCCGATGGCCGGCAGCGTCTCGTCGCTGAACGTATCGGTCGCCACCGGGATTTGCCTGTTTGAAGCGGTGCGTCAGCGCAGCTAATCTCTTTTTCCTGTATAAGCCATTCTCCGGGATGGCTTATCTTCGTCTTGCCTGTTCATCTTCTCGTTCCGTCTGACGGGCGATTTCCAGACCTCTTTCCACATAGTTCAATAGCTGGCTTAAGGATAACGCCTCTCCTGGTTCATCTCCCGTTTGCTCGATGAATTTAAGCTGCGCGCCCCGATTTTTTAATATCTTGATGAGATTGAGAAAATTTCCAACGGGATTCTGCTCTTCAAGGATATCGTCGCAAATTTTGCTTTCATCAAATGAGGTAACGTATCCCGAAGCGTTCAGGTTCTGCTTGATGGCGTTAATCGCCAGATGGGGTAGATGCCGACGGATAAGCGGAATATAGGTCAGTGCGTTTTCCCGATCTTCAATAATTAAATGAATCATGAAATTCCCTTTCAGATTGTGAGAGAACTTTATAACAGAGTTCTCTGACGGAAAGTGCGCCGTTGTCCATACTTATCGGCAGAGCCATTGAAGGAGGGAAACATCATGCACTGGCAAACTCATACCGTATTTAATCAACCCGCGCCGCTGTGTAACAGCAACTTATTCCTGTCCGATACCGCCCTGCGTGAAGCCGTTGTCCGCGAAGGCGCGGGCTGGGATGGCGATCTGCTGGCGAGTATTGGCCAACAGCTGGGGACGGCAGAATCGCTGGAGCTGGGGCGTCTGGCTAACGGTAATCCGCCGGAACTATTGCGCTATGATGCGACGGGATCGCGGCTTGACGATGTTCGTTTCCATCCCGCCTGGCATCTGCTGATGCAAGGATTATGCGCTAACCGGGTGCATAACCTTGCCTGGCAGGATGACGCTCGCGAAGGCGCCTTCGTTGCCCGCGCTGCCCGCTTTATGCTGCATGCGCAGGTCGAGGCGGGAACCCTGTGCCCCGTCACGATGACCTTTGCCGCTATTCCATTGCTGCAGCGCTCCTTACCCGGGGCTTTTAGCGACTGGCTATCGCCGCTCCTAAGCGATCGCTACGATCCGCATCTGGCGCCGGGTAACCAGAAGCGAGGGCTGCTTATCGGAATGGGGATGACGGAAAAGCAGGGGGGATCCGATGTCCTGAGCAACACGACGCGTGCGGAAAAAACCGCCGAAGGCTTTTATCATCTTATCGGTCATAAATGGTTTTTCTCGGTACCGCAGAGCGATGCTCATCTGGTGCTGGCGCAGGCGCCGGCGGGACTCTCTTGCTTTTTTGTCCCGCGCCTGCTGCCGGACGGTCAGCGTAACGGCGTACGCCTGGAAAGGCTGAAAGATAAATTAGGTAACCGCGCGAACGCCAGTGGCGAGGTTGAGTTTTACAATGCTTGCGGCTGGCCGATCGGGGAAGAGGGCGATGGCATCCGTCAGATTCTTAAGATGGGGGGCCTGACCCGCTTTGACTGCGCGCTGGGCAGCCATGCGCTGATGCGCCGGGCTTATTCAGTCGCCCTGTATCATGCTCTGCAGCGCCAGGCATTTGGCAAAAATCTGGTCGATCAACCGATGATGCGTCAGGTTCTGGGGCAAATGGCGCTGCGGCTGGAAGGGCAAACCGCCTTTCTGTTCCGCCTGGCGCGTGCCTGGGACAGACGCGGTGATGCGCAGGAAGCGCTGTGGGCAAGGCTTTTCACGCCCGCGGCAAAATTTGCGGTCTGCAAATCCGGGAGCGCCTTCGTCGCTGAAGCGATGGAGGTGCTGGGGGGATCGGGCTATTGCGAAGAGAGTGAACTACCGCGTTTGTACCGCGAAATGCCGGTAAACAGTATCTGGGAAGGTTCCGCAAATATTATGTGCCTGGACGTGATGCGTGTACTGATGAAGCAGCCGGCGGCGCTTGAACTACTGGCGGCGGAGTGCGCGGAAGTGAAAGGGCAAAACCGTCATTTCGATCGCGCATGGCGGCAGTTGCAGCAATGGCTACGGCGACCTGTGGAAGCGCAGGGGCGGGAAATTACCCGGCTGGTCTATAGGCTGGGCGCTGGCGCGCAGGTATTACGCGTTGCTTCACCGCCGTTGGCGGAAGCCTGGTGCCGTATGATGCTCGACACGCGCGGCGGCATGCGTCTGGACGAGCAGACGCTGGACGACTTGCTGCTACGGGCAATGGGGCGTGGACGTCAGGCGCCTCAGGCATAGAGAATGGCCTGTACCCGCCAGTTATTCGGCTGCTGCTCTTCGTACATCTGGACGATGCGATACCAGGACGCGCCCTGCTCATCGGCCTGCAAGGCGATAGCATGTTCAACGTCCTGCTGGCTGCCGGAAATATTGTTAACGCAAATCAGGCCAATTTCGTTCAGGCCAGTCACGCAGTCAGCGCTGGCAAACTCCGCTGACTGCGCGGAGGTATTGGCCGTGACGGTGGTCAACATCAGGCTGGGTAGGGAAAAATTTCGTTTCATCGTCAGCTCCATTTCACATAGTCCTGAGGGCAGTCCGTTGCTAACGTTCTGCCAGGTTACAGCTGGCCGAACGTTATTATGCACAGGAGAACGTGAATGGGCGCAAAGCAGTGTAAAGCTGGCTTAAAGATTGACCGCTATTTACGGTACAAAATCGCCTGCGAATACCACTGGCCGGGAACCATGGTGTCATCAATCATAATGATGACGTAGTAATCCGCCTTAGCTGCTTCAGCTTTGACTCTTAGCGCAGCCTCGACATCCATCGGCGAGCCGTACCTTAAGACGCTCACCGTGCCCATCTTCTGCAAGCCCATCGTCTGATTACGTTGGATCTCTTGCGGATGGTCGGTTGCTGGCGGCGGCGCTTCTGGCGTCCCTTGTAGCGCACTACAGCCGCTTAAAGCGATAGCCAATAGCCAGGGTATAAACCTACGCATAGCCATATCTCGTTTCCTGATAGTCATAGTGTAGTGGTAGCCTGAATCTCATTTCTGGGGAATGTTCCCAAATTGTTATCCGGTACGCGATTTTCGAATGAAAATATCGTGAAAGCGTAATCTGGTTCTCAAGATTATGAATCATGTGCGAACAAGAGACTCGAGTAATAACATAGCACCACACCACTATAGAGAAAGGAGACGGTAAATGATTGCACTAGAAATGCGTAACCTTGCGGGTGGGGAAGTTCTCCATGCGTGCCCGCACGGCGCTGCGGATTCACCGCTGCCTTGCATCGTCTTTTATCATGGATTTACCTCTTCTAAGCTAGTCTACAGCTACTTTGCCGTTGCTCTGGCAGAGGCCGGGTTTCGGGTCATTATGCCCGATGCGGCCGAACACGGTGCGCGCTATCAGGGAGATGAACAAGGGCGGATGCAGCGCTTCTGGCCGATCCTGATGCAAAATTTTGCTGAATTTCCGGCATTACAGGAGGCGATTCGTACGCAGGGATGGCTTGCTGACGACAGGCTGGCGGTTGCAGGAGCATCGATGGGCGGAATGACGGCGCTGGGGATAATGACCCATCATCCAGAGCTGAAAAGCGTTGCCTGCCTGATGGGGTCTGGCTATTTCAGTACGCTCTCGCAGAGGCTTTTCCCTTCGCCTTCATTTGATGCAGCGCAGCTGGCGGATTGGGACGTCAGCCAGCAGCTGGCGACGCTTGGCAGTCGGCCGCTGCTGCTCTGGCACGGCGATGAAGATGATGTGGTGCCTCCGGAAGAGACTTTCCGTCTGCAGCAGGCGCTGCGGCAACATGAGATGACCGATAAGTTAACCTGCCTCTGGCAGAAGGGCGTCCGTCACCGCATTACGCCAGAGGCGTTAGCGGCGACGGTGGCATTTTTTCAACGCCATCTTTAAACGCGAATCACCTGAACACCCTGATCCTCAAGCTGCTTGAGGATCGCTTCATCCGCCTGTTTTCCGGTAATCACCAGGTCGATTTGCCCGGCCTGGCTAAACAGCATTCCGGCGCGTTCGCCAACTTTACTGCTGTCGACCAGTACCGCGAGTTTACCGACGACGTTAAGCATTTTTTGCTCCGCCATCGCTGTCAGCATATCGGTTTTATATAGCCCTTCGGCGGTGAGACCTTTGCCGCTGGTAAACATCCAGTGCCCGGCGTACAGGCTGTTTTCGCTGCCCTGCGGGCTCAGGGTGATGGAGTGGCTGCGGTTATACTGTCCGCCCATAATGATGACGCTGTCGTGTTCCTGATCGATCAGGTAATTGGCCAGCGGCAAATAGTTCGTGATGATCTGTACCGGTTTTCCGCACAGCTCTTGCCCAAGCAGGAAGGCGGTAGAGCCGCAGTTGATAACAATACTTTCGCCGGGGTTGACCAGTTGCGAAGCCGCACGTGCAATCCGCACTTTCTCGTCGTGGTTTTGCGCCTGGTGAATATTCATTGGTGACCAGCGCGGGCGCTGCTCGCTGATGGCTTCCGCGCCGTTGCGGACTTTTTTTAGTTTGCCGCTGTCGTCGAGCTTATTGATATCGCGCCGTGCCGTCGCCGGAGAAATTCCCAGTCGGGAAATCACCTGCTCCACGGTGACAAATCCCGTCTGTGCCAGCAAATCCAGTAAAATTTGATGTCTTTGCGCTTCCGTCATGAGCAAATCCGATTAAAAGTGATAAGCAAAGATGATATTTGAAATCAGGTGAAAATACTAATGCTGACGGGGATAATTTCCGGCGGGGGCTCCCGCCGGAGATGCCTTAGAGGAAGGACTTAAAGGGGAGGTCCGGTTCCATGGTGAAGCAATCGTCGAATCCGCGAGGATAGTGGTATTCAAAGTTGTCTTTATCCAGCGGCCAGGTGAACTTCCCGCCGACCTGCCAGATAAATGGCTTAAAGCCATACTTCAGGCGGTCTTTTTTCATTTCCCACAGAACGCGGATCTCCTGCGGATCGGCCTGGAAATTTGACCAGATATCGTGATGGAAAGGGATCACCACTTTGGTATTCAGCGACTCGGCCATGCGCAGGATATCGGCGCTGGTCATTTTGTCGGTAATGCCGCGCGGGTTCTCGCCATAGGAGCCCAGAGCCACGTCGATTTGGTGCTCATTCCCGTGCTTCGCGTAGTAGTTAGAGTAGTGAGAATCGCCGCTGTGGTACAGGTTGCCGCCCGGCGTTTTAAACAAGTAGTTCACCGCGCGCTGATCCATCCCATCCGGCAGCACGCCCGCGGCTTTTTGTTCCGCGGGTAAGGTGATCAGGGCGGTACGGTCAAAGGCGTCGAGCGCGTGGATTTCAATATCTTTGATTTTAACCACATCACCCGGTTTCATCACTATGCAGCGTTCTTTCGGAACGCCCCAGCCCATCCACAGATCGACGCAGGTTTGCGGGCCGATAAACGGTACGTCTTCGGCGCAGTTCTGCATGACCGCGGCGGCCACGTTCACATCAATATGATCGTTATGATCGTGGGTAGACAGCACGGCGTCGATCTGGCGAATGGCGAACGGATCGAGGACAAACGGAGTGGTCCGCAGGTTTGGCTGGAGCTTCTTCACGCCCGCCATGCGCTGCATCTGGTGGCCCGTTTTCATCAGCGGGTTGCCGTGGCTTTGCTTGCCGGTGCCGCACCAGAAGTCGACGCAGATATTGGCTCCGCCTTCGGATTTTAGCCAGATGCCCGTACAACCCAACCACCACATGGCAAAGGTGCCCGGCGCCACCTGCTCTTGCTCAATCTCTTCGTTCAGCCAGCTGCCCCATTCCGGAAAAGTGTTCAGGATCCATGATTCGCGGGTGATGGTTTGCACTTTACTCATTTATTTTCCCCTCACATATTATCAAAAGTAATCACATTGTGATTTGTTTTGAAGAATACTGGCATCGTTTGTTCAGGATTGCAATCCTGAATTTTGCCTGTTCTGGAGGCAATTCTAAGGGGTAAACGGAGGTTAAGACAGATTTTATGATATATGTGAAATTATATTTTATTGATTTTAATGCGTTATTTTTTATTTTATGAAAATGAGAATTAATACGATGGCGGATTGTGTGATTATTTGCGGCGTGCGTCACATTTAATCAAATATAATCTTGTTGTGATTATTTTTGATTATTAGAGTGATCCCAACAACAAACCCTGAGCGTAGCGTGCGTTCAGAGCGTCCACCTTCTGGAGTGTGTTATGGAGATTCTCTACCACATCTTTACCGTGTTCTTTAACCAGGTAATGACTAACGCCCCGCTACTGCTGGGGATTGTGACCTGCCTGGGCTATATCCTGCTGCGTAAAAGCGCCAGCGTTATTGTTAAAGGGACGATTAAAACTATTATCGGTTTTATGCTGTTGCAGGCCGGCTCCGGCATTCTGACCAGCACTTTTAAGCCGGTAGTGGCAAAAATGTCTGAGGTTTATGGCATTAACGGAGCTATCTCCGATACCTACGCATCAATGATGGCCACGATCGAACGCATGGGAGACGCCTACAGCTGGGTGGGCTATGCCGTGCTGTTAGCTCTGGCGTTGAATATTTGTTACGTCCTGCTGCGGCGTATTACCGGTATTCGCACCATCATGCTGACCGGGCACATCATGTTCCAGCAGGCTGGGCTGATTGCCGTCTCTTTTTACATCTTCGGCTACCCAATGTGGACGACCATCATCTGTACGGCGGTGCTGGTATCGCTCTATTGGGGCATTACCTCGAACATGATGTACAAGCCGACCCAGGAAGTGACCGACGGCTGCGGCTTCTCCATCGGTCACCAGCAGCAGTTCGCTTCATGGATTGCTTACAAGGTCGCCCCGTATCTGGGCAAAAAAGAGGAGAGCGTTGAGGATCTTAAGCTGCCGGGCTGGCTGAACATCTTTCACGACAACATCGTCTCCACGGCCATTGTGATGACCATTTTCTTCGGCGCGATCCTGCTCTCCTTCGGCATCGATACCGTACAGGCGATGGCGGGCAATACCCACTGGACGGTCTATATCCTGCAAACGGGCTTCTCGTTCGCCGTCGCTATTTTCATTATCACCCAGGGCGTACGCATGTTCGTCGCCGAGCTCTCCGAGGCGTTTAACGGCATTTCACAGCGCCTGATTCCCGGGGCCGTACTGGCCATTGACTGTGCGGCGATCTATAGCTTTGCGCCAAACGCCGTCGTCTGGGGCTTTATGTGGGGCACCATCGGCCAGCTGATCGCCGTCGGTATTCTGGTGGGCGTCGGCTCTTCCATTCTGATTATTCCGGGCTTTATCCCGATGTTCTTCTCGAACGCCACCATCGGCGTCTTTGCTAACCACTTTGGCGGCTGGCGCGCGGCGCTCAAGATTTGCCTGGTGATGGGAATGATTGAAATCTTTGGCTGCGTCTGGGCGGTGAAGCTGACCGGCATGAGCGCCTGGATGGGCATGGCGGACTGGTCAATTCTGGCGCCGCCGATGATGCAGGGCTTCGCCTCCATCGGTATCGCGTTTATGGCCATCATCATCATTATTGCACTGGCTTATATGTTCTTCGCAGGGCGCACGCTGCGTGCTGAAGAGGACGCGGAAAAACAACTGGCAGATGCTTCTGCTCAATAAGGAGTTTTGACTATGACCGTACGTATTCTGGCTGTATGTGGCAACGGGCAAGGAAGTTCCATGATCATGAAGATGAAGGTGGACCAGTTTTTGACCCAGTCAAATATCGATCACACGGTGAACAGCTGCGCGGTGGGGGAATATAAAAGCGAACTAAACGGCGCGGACATTATCATCGCCTCCACCCATATCGCCGGTGAGATTAGCGTCTCCGGCAATAAATACGTGGTTGGCGTACGCAACATGCTCTCGCCAGCGGATTTTGGCCCAAAACTGCTGGAAGTGATCAAAGCGCACTTTCCGCAGGATGTGAAGTAAGGACGCCAAATGAAATTACGTGATTCGCTGGTGGAGAATAACTCCATCCTTTTACAGGCTGATGCCAGCACCTGGCAGGAAGCCGTCAAGCTGAGCGTTGATTTGCTGGTGAAAGCCGATGTGGTAGAGCCGCGCTACTACCAGGCCATTCTGGATGGCGTAGCTCAGCACGGCCCTTATTTTGTGATAGCTCCCGGCCTGGCGATGCCGCACGGTCGCCCGGAAGAGGGGGTCAAGAAAACTGGCTTTGCGCTGGTCACGCTGAAAACGCCGCTGGTTTTCAATCATGAGGATAACGACCCGGTCGACATCCTGATCACCATGGCGGCCGTGGATGCCAATACCCATCAGGAAGTGGGCATTATGCAGATCGTCAATCTGTTTGAAGACGAAGCCAATTTTGACCGTTTACGCGCCTGCCGCACCGCGCAGCAAGTGCTGGATTTAATTGATAACGCCACGGCGGCGGCCGTTTAAAAGGAAGAGAAAATGTCATTACCTATGTTGCAGGTTGCGCTCGATAACCAATCCATGTCTTCCGCGTATGAAACGACGCGCCTGATAGCCGATGAAGTGGACATTATTGAAGTCGGTACCATCCTTTGCGTGGCTGAAGGCGTTCGCGCCGTTCGCGACCTGAAGGCGCTCTATCCCAACAAAATCGTGCTGGCGGACGCTAAAATCGCCGATGCCGGTAAAATCCTCTCCCGCATGTGCTTTGAAGCCAACGCCGACTGGGTAACCGTGATCTGCTGTGCGGACATCAACACCACCAAAGGCGCGCTGGACGTGGCGAAAGAGTTCAACGGCGACGTTCAGATTGAACTGACCGGCTACTGGACCTGGGAGCAGGCGCAGGAGTGGCGCGAAGCGGGTATCCAGCAGGTAGTCTATCACCGTAGCCGCGACGCCCAGGCGGCCGGGGTGGCATGGGGCGAGGCGGATATTAACGCTATCAAACGCCTGTCCGATATGGGCTTTAAAGTCACCGTCACCGGCGGCCTGGCGCTGGAGGATTTGCCGCTGTTCCAGGGAATTCCGATCCACGTCTTTATCGCCGGGCGCAGCATTCGCGACGCCGCTTCGCCGGTGGAAGCCACCCGGCAGTTCAAACGTTCTATCGCCCAACTGTGGGGCTAAGGAGCGGCTATGCTGTCGAAACATATTCCGCTCGGCATCTATGAAAAAGCGCTCCCCGCCGGGGAGTGCTGGCTGGAACGCCTGCAGCTGGCTAAGGCGCTCGGTTTTGATTTCGTCGAAATGTCGGTCGATGAAACTGACGCCCGCCTGGCCCGACTCGACTGGAGCCGGGAGCAGCGCTTCGCGCTGGTTAACGCGATTGCCGAAACCGGGGTGCGCGTGCCCTCAATGTGCCTGAGCGCCCATCGGCGCTTCCCGCTCGGTAGCGAAGACGACGCGGTTCGGGCGCAGGGCCTGGAGATTATGCGCAAAGCGATTCAACTGGCTCAGGATGTCGGCATTCGCGTTATTCAACTGGCGGGCTACGATGTTTACTACCAGGAAGCCAACAACGAGACGCGCCGCCGCTTCCGTGACGGGCTGAAAGAGAGCGTCGAAATGGCAAGCCGCGCGCAGGTAACGCTGGCGATGGAAATCATGGACTATCCGCTGATGAACTCGATCAGCAAGGCGCTGGGCTATGCTCATTATCTGAATAATCCGTGGTTCCAGCTCTATCCGGACATCGGCAACCTTTCCGCCTGGGATAACGACGTGCAGATGGAGCTGCAGGCCGGGATGGGGCATATCGTGGCGGTGCATATAAAAGATACGAAACCCGGCGTATTTAAAAACGTGCCGTTCGGCGAAGGCGTCGTCGATTTTGAACGTTGTTTCGAAACGCTCAAGCAGACGGGCTACTGCGGCCCGTATCTAATTGAAATGTGGAGCGAAACGACCGACGATCCGGCCGCCGAGGTCGCGAAAGCACGCGATTGGGTGAAGGCGAGGATGGCCAGCGCCGGTCTGGTGGAGGCAGCATAATGCAAACACTAAAACGGCAGGTATTTGAAGCCAATATGGATTTACCGCGCTACGGCCTGGTCACTTTTACCTGGGGTAACGTCAGCGCTATCGACCGCGAACGCGGGCTGGTGGCGATTAAGCCCAGCGGCGTCGCCTACGAGGCCATGAAAGCGGACGATATGGTGGTCGTGGATCTGGAGGGGAGAGTGGTAGACGGGCGGTATCGTCCCTCTTCCGATACCGCCACGCATCTGGCGCTGTATCGCCGCTACCCGAGTCTGGGGGGCGTGGTACATACTCATTCGACGCACGCAACGGCCTGGGCGCAGGCGGGTCTGGCCATTCCCGCGCTGGGAACGACCCATGCGGACTACTTCTTTGGCGATATCCCCTGCACCCGGGCGTTGAGCCCCCGGGAAGTGGAAGAGGCTTATGAGCTGAATACCGGCCACGTGATTATCGAAACGCTGGGCGACGTTGAGCCGCTGCATACGCCGGGCGTCGTGGTCTATCAGCACGGGCCTTTTGCCTGGGGCAAAGATGCGCACGATGCGGTGCACAACGCGGTGGTGATGGAAGAAGTGGCGCGGATGGCGTGGATTGCTCGCGGGATCAACCCGCAGCTGAAGCCCATCGATAGCTGGCTGATGGACAAACACTTCATGCGTAAGCACGGGCCAAACGCCTACTACGGGCAAAAGTGAAATACGTGCTCCGGAGCATTTCATCTTTATGATGAATCAACCGGTCTGCTCCGGAGCCTTTTTTAACGTTGTTGATAAGCCGACGGCATACAGCGCATACCTATCAGCGTCACGACGCAAATTATCGCGCCAGCATAAAACGTCGAGGCGGCGCCCAACATTTCCCACAGCACGCCTGCACCGGCGCTGGCCAGCAGTAGCGCGATTCCGCTCATCAGGTTGAACATTCCGAACGCAGTGCCGCGCAGTTCAGGCGGGGCGGTATGCGCCACCATTGCCGCCAGTAGACCCTGCGTCATGCCCATATGAATACCCCACAGCGCGACGCCGGCTAAAAGCGTGCTCCAGTGGCTACTCAGCGCCAGCACGATATCTGCGGCAATCAGCACCAGCAGGCCCCACTGCAGCATTTTGCTGTGGCTCATCCTGTCCGATAATTTCCCGAAAGGATAGGCAGTCAGGCTGTAGACCAGGTTCATGGCGACCATTACTAGCGGTATGGCGAATAGCGGGATCGCCATTTGCTGGGCGCGTAGCACCAGAAAGGCTTCGCTGAAGCGGGCGAGGGTGAAAATCGAGCCAATAGCCACCACCCACCAGTAAGCGGCGGAAAGCTTCTTGAGATTCTCGCGGCGCAGGGGATTGGTACGTTTCTGGACGACCGATGTGTTGGGTTCTTTTAACCCAAAGCCCAACAGAGCGATTGAGAGGACGGCGGGAATCGCCGCGACCCAGAAAATCGACTGGAAATCGTTATCCCAGAGAAACATCAGCGCGACGGCAAGTAGCGGGCCCAGAAACGCGCCGATGGTGTCCAGCGCCTGGCGCAGCCCGTAGGCGGCCCCGCGAATTTCCGGGGGAGTGACGTCGGCAACCAGCGCATCCCGCGGCGCACCGCGTATTCCTTTGCCGATGCGGTCGATCATTCGAGCGCTAAACACCATGCCGGAGGTAGGGGCGATAGCAAAAAGAGGCTTACTCAGCGCTCCCAGACCATAGCCGAGCAGCGCCAGCCCTTTACGTTTGCCGACATAATCGCTGATGACGCCGGAAAACACCTTCAGCATCAGCGCGGTGGCTTCCGCCACGCCTTCGATAATGCCGATAATAATCACGCTGGCTCCCAACGTGGTGGCCATAAATAATGGGAGCAGGCTGTGGATCATTTCTGAGGAAACATCCATCAGCAAGCTAACGCCGCCCAGCACCCAAACCCCTTTTGGGATACGGCTGAGCGTGGCAAAACGCGGAACCATGAATCACTCCAGAGAATCATGCAGTTAAAGAGAGATTAAATCAGGTTACGCGCAGGCTGATAAGTCACGAGGAAAAATAATTCTCAATTGCATTAAGCAACGCTCTCTTCCGCGACGCGGCGGACGCCTTACTCAGTCAGGAAACGCCAGTCAAACATCAGGTTCTGTGTTTTGTGTCGAATTGAGCAACGTCGGCGGGCCGGGCAGGAGCATCGCTGACTTCCCCTGTTATTGGAAGAAGTCAGCGCTCCGGAGGCGTTAGCGGTAAATGACGGCGCTGGCGTGAATTTGCCCATCGCTTCCCGGTTCATGAATAAGGATTGGCTGGAAGTATTTCGCTCCCTGAACATCGCTCTGCTGGCTAAGCGCCTGGTCAGCTTCCTGCTCGGTGGCGATGTTATGGTTGATATAGATAACGCCGAGGCTCTGCACATCATCCATATTGCGGGCCTGGCGGGCATCGATTTTAATAGCAGCCAGCGCGTTGGCGCATAACAAAAGCGCTGCCATCATGGTTATGAGGATGTATTTCATCATCTACGCTCCTTATGACAGTCCTGACGTTCACCCGCTTCCCTGGGGTATGGATTGCTTCTGATCTAATTGTAATCGCTGCCTCTCTGGCGCATCGCGACCATTTCTGATGCAGTTGTTCAAAAAATTGTCGCTTCCGCTGTTGATTAATTTTAAATCACGGGCTTAGGGCCACTTTACGCTTAGTGCGAATTATTTGCACAATTCACTTGTCTTAAACCCCGCTCGCCCGTATTATGACGCGTCAATTTTTCAGCCGCCCTTTAACACGTTCCTTGCCTCCATGGGCCGCGGCTGACCCAGACAGGAGGCTGAATAATCCGTAAGGAGCAATTCGATGCGTCATTACGAAATCGTTTTTATGGTCCATCCTGACCAGAGCGAACAGGTTCCGGGCATGATCGAACGTTACACTGGTGCAATCACTGCAGCAGAAGGTACGATCCACCGTCTGGAAGACTGGGGCCGCCGTCAGCTGGCTTATCCGATCAACAAACTGCACAAAGCTCACTACGTTCTGCTGAACGTTGAAGCGCCGCAGGAAGCGATCGATGAGCTGGAAACTAACTTCCGCTTCAACGACGCCGTTATCCGCAGCATGGTAATGCGTACTAAGCACGCTGTTACCGAAGCATCTCCGATGGTTAAAGCGAAAGACGAGCGCCGTGAGCGTCGCGAAGATTTCGCTAACGAAACCGCAGATGATTCTGAAGCTGGGGATTCTGAAGAGTAATCCTGATGACCAATCGTCTGGAGCTGTCCGGCATTGTTTGCAGGACTCCACTTCGTAAGGTCAGCCCGTCAGGAATTCCACACTGCCAGTTCGTGCTTGAGCATCGTTCAGTGCAGGAGGAAGCCGGTTTTCACCGGCAGGCGTGGTGCCAGATGCCCGTGATAATCAGCGGACACCAGAACCAGGCCATTACTCACAGTATAACGGTCGGTAGCGCAGTAATCGTTCGAGGGTTCATCTCTTGCCACAAGGCAAAGAACGGCTTGAGCAAAATGGTTCTGCATGCCGAGCAGATTGAATTGATAGATTCTGGAGACTAGCCATATGGCACGTTATTTCCGTCGTCGCAAGTTCTGCCGTTTCACCGCGGAAGGCGTTCAAGAGATCGACTATAAAGATATCGCTACGCTGAAAAACTACATCACCGAAAGCGGTAAGATTGTCCCGAGCCGTATCACCGGTACCCGTGCAAAATATCAGCGTCAGCTGGCACGCGCTATCAAACGCGCTCGCTACCTGTCCCTGCTGCCGTACACTGATCGTCATCAGTAATCGGTCACGGTCCATTAATACGACTTTGAGAGGATAAGGTAATGCAAGTTATTCTGCTTGATAAAGTAGCAAACCTGGGTAGCCTGGGTGATCAGGTTAACGTTAAAGCGGGCTATGCTCGTAACTTCCTGGTACCACAGGGTAAAGCTGTTCCTGCTACCAAGAAAAACGTTGAATTCTTCGAAGCACGCCGTGCTGAACTGGAAGCCAAACTGGCAGAAGTTCTGAGCGCTGCTAACGCACGTGCTGAAGCAATCAACGCACTGGGCACCGTTACCATCGCGTCTAAATCTGGCGACGAAGGTAAACTGTTCGGTTCCATCGGTACTCGCGACATCGCTGACGCTGTAACTGCAGCTGGCGTTGCCGTTGCTAAGAGCGAAGTTCGTCTGCCGAACGGCGTTCTGCGCACCACCGGTGAGCACGAAGTGGACTTCCAGGTTCACAGCGAAGTCTTCGCTAAACTGGTTGTTAACGTTGTAGCTGAGTAATTTATTACTCAACTCACGTCGAGACGCCGGCCCTGTGCCGGCGTTTTGCTTTTCTGTATTTGCCTAATCTTTTCCTGGTATGGTGGCTATTCTTAGCAACTTTCTGGATAATAAAATAAAACACTATTTTATTTCTGGTAAAGTGAATGGACGCACCCTCAATATTTTCCCGCAAGAATGTGGCTTATGCCTGCGCAACCCTCTGCTGCCTGCTGTGGGGAAGCTCCTATCCGGCGATTAAAAGCGGCTATGAACTGTTTCAGATTGCCACTGATGATGTGCCGTCAAAAATCGTTTTTGCTGGCTATCGCTTCCTGTTTGCCGGAACCCTGCTGCTGCTCTTCGCGCTGGTGCAACGTAAGCCGATTGCTCGCTTAAATCCGCGTCAGTGCGGGCAGCTGGCGATACTGGGCGTTACGCAAACGTCTATCCAGTACGTTTTCTTCTACGTGGGCCTGGCGTTTACCACCGGCGTGAAGGGCTCGATTATGAACGCTACCGGAACCTTCTTCAGCGTCCTGTTGGCGCACTTCATCTATCAGAATGACAAGCTGAGCTATAACAAGGCCATCGGCTGCATTCTCGGTTTTGCCGGCGTCATGCTGGTGAACTTTAATCATTCATTGAGCGATTTTAGCTTTGCCTGGCAAGGTGATGGTTTTGTGGTGCTGGCGGCTTTTATTCTGTCGGCGGCGACGCTATATGGTAAACGCATTTCACAAACGGTTGACCCAACGGTGATGACCGGCTGGCAGCTGGCGTTTGGCGGTCTGGTGCTGGTTGGCGGCGGTTACCTGACCGGCGGAACCCTCGAGGTTCACAGCTCCGCAGCGGTGCTGGTTCTGGCTTATTTGACGCTGCTCTCTTCCATCGCTTTTGCTTTGTGGAGCGTGCTGCTGAAGCATAATCGCGTGAGCATGATCGCGCCGTTCAACTTTGTCATCCCGGTAGCCGGAACCGTGCTGTCGGCCATCTTCCTCGGCGAGAATATTTTTGAACCGAAATATGCGGTTGCGCTGGTGCTGGTGTGCGCCGGGATCTGGTGGGTAAATAAGCCGGGGGCAACATCCGGAAAATCTTCACAGCAGGCCGGGTAAGCTACCCGGCCGGAACGCTTAACGGACGCGAATAAAGCTACCGTTCGACTGGCGGGTAAACAGCACCTGCTGCCCGCCGCCGGTATCGATAGTCAGCCCGGTGACCACGCCGCTGGCATTCTGGCGGATCTGTACCGTCTGCCCGGTTTGCAGCGAGCTTAGCGGCTTACCGGCACCTTCAACCTGGGCCATGGCGTAAACGTCGGTCGGCGGCAGGTTGTGGTCGCGGAACAGCTGCGCGAGGGTTTTGCCGGATTCAATGCGGTAGGTCCGCCACTGCTGCTCAATGCCGGGAGTCGACTGCGGCTCCTGATAAGGCTGGGAAGCGGTCTGCTGCTGCGGCTGATCCGGCTGCTCATCCTGAATGGGCTCCGGCGCGACCGGCGCCACCTGATCGGCATCGTTGACCGGCGGCGTGTTGGTGATGGGCGGCAGTGGGACGGCCTGATTACCTGAAGACTGCGGCTGCGACTGAGATTGCAGGTCGAGATTCGCCTCGCGGCTGGCCTGAACTGAACTGCCGTTATCCTCTGAAGGGAGCAGAACGCCGATAACCACCAGCAGCGCTCCGGCAATAATACCGCGGCGATGCATCGGCGGTAGCGGATCCATGAGGCGAAAATGATCCGGGGCATGCCAGATCTTCTCCAGGGTAGATTTCAGTTCAAAGCGCCCGGGCATGGCTTTCCTCCTGCTCCGCATATTTTTATCCTGCTGTCTCTAGAGTATAGATGGCTAACTTTCTGAAGGACGAGACAAAGATATGTTTCGTGAGGTTAACCTTATCTCTCTATTGTTTCTGTTTCCGTCAGATTTGTCATCATCCTGCCGACAAAGTTTTACCCGTCGTGCTGTGGCTGATATGCTGCCCACCTCTTTATACCCGTCATACTTCAGGTTGCAGATGCGTTGGCTGCAGCTCGAATTATTTAGGGTATATGTTCCGGCTTTTCTGCTTATGCTGCGTGAAGCCGTGGAATATGAAATTCTCACCCAAAAAAGGAACAAAGATGGCAACCCCTACTTTTGACACGATTGAAGCACAGGCAAGTTACGGTATCGGCTTGCAGGTTGGACAACAGCTGAGCGAATCTGGCCTGCAGGGGCTGCTGCCGGAAGCGCTGGTCGCGGGTATTGCTGACGCGCTGGAAGGTAAACAGCCGCAGGTGCCGGTGGAAGCCGTTCACCGCGCGCTGCGTGAAATTCATGAACGCGCTGACGCCGTGCGTCGCGAACGTTTCCAGGAAATGGCCGCGGATGGCGAGAAATACCTGGAAGAAAACCGCGAGCGCGAAGGCGTGAACAGCACCGAATCTGGCCTGCAGTTCCGCGTACTGACCCAGGGTGAAGGCCCGATCCCGGCGCGTACTGACCGCGTTCGCGTTCACTACACCGGCAAACTGATCGATGGCACCGTCTTCGATAGCTCCGTTGCGCGCGGCGAACCGGCTGAGTTCCCGGTGACCGGCGTGATCGGCGGCTGGATTGAAGCGCTGACCCTGATGCCGGTAGGCTCTAAATGGGAACTGACGATTCCGCACAACCTGGCCTACGGCGAGCGCGGCGCGGGCGCATCCATTCCTCCGTTCAGTACCCTGATTTTTGAAGTTGAACTGCTGGACATTATTTAAACAGCAGGTGCTTCCTCTTCCGTATGGGGGAGGGAGCCGCTTTAAATAGTGTAAAACCCTTAAGTTGAGCATTTGCTGGAGCTTTATATTGCATATCTGCTGAATGGGTGTATTTTTGTGAGCTGTTTCGCGTAACCGGAGTGATATAACACTCACTTTAAACATAAAATTAACATTATCTCTAAATCATAGTATTCATCCCTCCGATTCTTACCTAATATCGATAAACCCTCGTTCCGGGGTTAATACGAATGAAGGGCCAATAGAGCCCGAACAACACAGACAGGTACAACAGGAAAAATCACATGGTAGATCAGGTAAAAGTCGTTGCCGACGAACAGGCGCCGACTGAACAGTCGCTGCGGCGAAATCTCACTAACCGGCATATTCAGCTTATCGCTATCGGTGGTGCGATAGGCACCGGGCTGTTTATGGGGTCAGGCAAAACCATCAGCCTTGCCGGGCCGTCAATTATTTTTGTTTATATGATCATCGGCTTCATGCTGTTTTTCGTCATGCGCGCCATGGGTGAATTACTGCTGTCGAATCTCGAATACAAGTCATTCAGCGATTTTGCCGCCGACCTGCTGGGCCCCTGGGCAGGTTATTTCACCGGCTGGACCTACTGGTTCTGCTGGGTGGTGACCGGGATGGCGGACGTGGTGGCGATCACCGCCTACGCGCAGTTCTGGTTCCCGGGACTCTCCGACTGGGTCGCCTCGCTGGCGGTCATCCTGCTGCTGCTGGGTCTTAACCTCGCCACCGTGAAGATGTTCGGCGAGATGGAATTCTGGTTTGCGATGATCAAAATCGTCGCTATCGTGGCGCTGATCGTGGTCGGCCTGGTGATGGTGCTGATGCACTTCCAGTCACCGACCGGCGTGGAAGCCTCTTTCGCCCATCTGTGGAATGACGGCGGCTGGTTCCCGAAAGGCATCAGCGGATTCTTTGCCGGCTTCCAGATCGCCGTCTTCGCCTTCGTGGGCATCGAACTGGTGGGAACCACGGCGGCGGAAACGAAAGATCCTGAGAAATCCCTGCCGCGGGCGATTAACTCGATTCCCATTCGTATCATTATGTTCTACGTCTTTGCGCTGATCGTCATTATGTCGGTGACTCCGTGGAGCTCAGTCGTGCCGTCAAAGAGCCCGTTCGTTGAGCTGTTTGTGCTGGTCGGGCTGCCGGCGGCGGCGAGCCTGATCAACTTCGTGGTGCTGACCTCGGCGGCTTCTTCCGCTAACAGCGGCGTATTCTCTACCAGCCGTATGCTGTTTGGTCTGGCGCAGGACGGGCAGGCGCCGAAAATGTTCGCCAAGCTGTCGAAACGCGCGGTACCGGCGAAAGGCCTGACCTTCTCCTGCATGTGTCTGCTGGGCGGCGTGGTCATGCTGATGGTCAATCCAAGCGTCATTGCGGCGTTTACCATGATTACCACGGTGTCGGCGATCCTGTTTATGTTCGTCTGGACGATTATCCTGTGCTCGTATCTGGCCTATCGCAGGAAACGTCCGCAGCTGCATGAGCAGTCCAAATATAAGATGCCGCTGGGCAAACTGATGTGCTGGGTGTGCATGGCATTCTTCGTCTTTGTGCTGGTGCTGCTGACGCTGGAAGCCGATACCCGCGAAGCGCTGATGGTGACCCCGCTGTGGTTTGTACTGCTCGGCGCGGGCTGGCTGTTTGCCGGCAAGAAGCGTCTGGCGAAATAAAAAATCTTCGGGAGAGATGTTTAACGTTGCTTGCAACGGCCCGAAGGGGGGGCAGGACGCCCGTCATAAAAAAGGCCACCCGGGGTGGCCAATAAGACTGACAATGTCGAGGGCGCCTGCGGGCGCCTTTTTTATTACTTGCTATTTACCTGCGAGGGCACGCGGGAACAGCACGTTATTTTCAAGGCTGATGTGCTCCATCAGGTCATCAATCAGCTCGTTGATACCGTTGTACATCGCTTTCCAGGTGGTGCAGGCTTCCGCCGGCGGCGTCACGTTCTGCGTGATGTGCTTAATCACCTCCAGCAGCTCGCCCGCTTCATCATGCTCGCTTTCCATCACGCTGATAGGACCGCCGGCCTGCGTTCCCATGCCCTGTTTGATCATCGGGAACAGAATCTGCTCCTCTTTCATCATATGGCTGGAAAGCTCCTGGTGCAGCATGGTCAGATACTTGGTTAAGCCTTTCGGAACGTTGGGCTTGTCGGCGTGAACGCGCTCGACTTTAGTGGCCTGTAAAATCAGCTCCGGCAGCTGCTCGCGATGCCTGTCGTGATAGCGAACGATAATGTGATCGATAATTTCCGCATAGGGCGCAACCCGCCAGTCGCGCTCTACCGGCTCTTCCGCCAGTTTTGCCAGCTCGGCTTCAATCACCGCGACATCCAGCTCTTTGCGAGATGCCGCGCGATCCAGCGTCTGTTTGCCGCCGCAGCAGTAGTCCATATCGTACTTACGGAACAGCGCGGAGGCGCGCGGAATCGTCAGCGCCAGCTCGCCTAAAGGTTGGTCACGGAAAGCCATAGCAGTTACCTCGTCATCAAGAATATAAGTTGTATTTTAAATGCATCTTATGTTCCAGGGAATACCCCTTTAGGGTACCAGGCTATTTTTTCTCGCTGACCAGTTTCTGCAGCACGGGTTTTTCCGGACGAGCACGCACGGCAGACACCACGCCGATCACCAGCAGCAGAATACCGCTTAGGGTCAGAAGCGGGGGCAGGCTCTGGCGCAGAATAAAGGTATACAGCAGTCCGGCAAGGGTTTCGAAGACGATCAGCGGCCCGAGGATCACCGTTGGCAGACGCTGGCTGGCAACGTTCCAGCACCACGCCCCAACCCATGAACAGAAGATAGCGATCGCCAGCATCAGGGTGACGAACACCGCCGGGCGCGGGCCGAAGGGGAGCGGGAAGTCCGGGTGCTGTCCATGCAGCCACCCGCAGGCGATAAGGTATCCGACCAGCGATACCGGCAGGGTCACCAGCGCCTGCGCGGTAGCCCACATCATCGGTGGTTTATCCGGGTTTTCCCGCAGCCAACGGGCGTTGCGCAGCGCGTACCAGGCCCAGCACACCACCGAGATCAACGCCAGCAAGATACCGGAGCCGTAGCGCCACGGGCTGAAATCGGGTAAGCCCTGATGCAGTTCAGCGATATTGACGCATGCCAGGCCGAAGGCAATACAGACCAGCGCCGGGAACAGTCGCCGCCACGGCAGCTTTCCATCGCGCTGGCTATAGAGCAGGTTGGCGAAAACCGGCAGCACGACCGGCAGAGTGCCGATAATCATGGTCGACACCGGCGCGCCGGTACGCTGAATCGCGCTGGCCAGGCAGACGTAATAGATTAAGTTGCCCATCAGGGTCAGTCCCAGCGCCGTCCACCAGTCTTTCCTGGCGAGCTGGCGCAGCCGTGCGCGGCCCAGCCAGGCCAGCGGCAGGGCGATCAGCCCCAGCGCCAGATAGCGCCCCATCGACTGTAAAACAGCCGGGTATTCCGGCACCAGTAAAGGGCCCACGAATATCAATCCCCACATCAGCCCTGCCAGCAGGGCGTACAGCACACCACTAATCATCATGCTTTCCATTACTCTTTTTGTTGGCGACAGTGTAGGAGAGGCTTTAGCGGGAATATTGTATGAGGTTGCGCATTAGCGCGGGAGAACCTGCTTTTGATAACGTACCGGGGTAATGCCGTAACGGCGGGTAAACGCGCGGGTCAGGTGCGACTGGTCGGTCAGTCCGGCGGCGAGAGCGACGTCGGCAGCGGGCATACCGTGGGTGAGAAACGCTTTGGCGCGCCACAGGCGAATGGCCATTAACATCTGGTGCGGCGTAACGTGGAAGTGCGCTTTGAACTGGCGCTGGAAATGGTACGGGCTCAGCGCCGCCACCTGCGCCAGCTCATCGAGGGTCACCGTACGCATATAGTTATCATGCAGATAGTCGCGCACCCGCTCGAAGCGGTGGCGAGCTTCGGGCAGCGCAGCGGCATGGTGAGCGAATGGCCGGAAGGTATCGATTAAATCCAGCAGCAGACCCTGCTGCGCGAGCGGATCGTCAGTATGCCACAGGCCGTAGATGAGATTGCCGATTTGCCGGGAGCGAAGCGGGTCCTGACGCACCACTTCGCTGAACCACCAGTGGCGCACGCCAGTCACCTTTTCCAGCGTATCCGGGTCGAGATAAATCATCCGATAGCGCCAGCCGTCGGCAGTCTCCGCCTCGCCGGTATGCAGTTCATCGGGATTCATGGTGACGATAGAGTTAACCGAAGCTACATGCTGGCTACCGCGATAGCGAAAACGCTCGGCGCCGAGCTCTATCGCGCCGATACCAAAGGCTTCATGGGTGTGCGGTTCAAAGGCGTAGCGGGAGATGTGGGCATGATACAGCTCAACGCCGGGCAGCTGCGCCAGATGGCGAAAGCGCGCGCTGTCTCTTTCATCATTAAACTGTTCCGGTACGCCTTGCATGCGATAACTCCCGACGGACATCCGTACATTATTGAGGATGGTCCGCCGGGATGCTACAAAAATTAACCAGCCTGTAACTTTTACAGGATGCCTTTGATGCTATCAGCGAGGGTGGTGGTCGGGCGGCCAATCAGCGCGCTCAGGGTGCGGCTATCGTCGAACAGCCCGCCTTTGGAGGCGCCGGTATCAGAATCCGCCAGCATATCAGCCAGGCCTGCGGGCAGGCCGACGCCCTTCAGCGCGGCGGCGAAGTCGGCTTCGCTGAGGTTTTGATACACCACGTTTTTACCGCTTTGTTTGCTCAGCTCAGCGGCGAGTTCGCTCAAAGTCCACGCCTCATCGCCCGCCAGTTCATACACTTTTCCGGCGTGGCCCTCTTCGGCGATAACGCGAGCGGCAGCGGCGGCGTAATCCGCGCGGGTAGCAGAGGCGATTTTGCCGTTACCGGCAGCGCCGATAAACACGCCGTGCTCAATCGCCGGCGGCGCGCTGGCGAGATAGTTTTCGGTGTACCAGCCGTTGCGCAGCAGGGCATATGCAATGCCGGAGTCGGCGAGCATCTGCTCGGTGGCGATATGTTCATCCGCCAGCCCCAACGGGGAGGTATCGGCGTGCAGCAGGCTGGTATAGGCGATAAATTTCACGCCGGCAGCTTTCGCTGCATTAATCACGTTGCGGTGCTGGACGGCGCGCTGGCCGACCTCGCTGGAAGAGATCAGCAACAGTTTGTCCACGCCCTGTAGGGCGGCGGTCAGGGCCGCTTCATCGCTGTAGTCGGCCTGACGAACCCCTATGCCCCTTTGGCTCAGCGATTCGGCTTTTGCCGGGTTGCGCACGATAGCCACAACCTGGCCCGCGGGGACGGTTTTTAACAGGTTTTCCAGGACGTGTTGGCCAAGCTGGCCGGTTGCGCCGGTAATTGCGATCATGGGTCTTCTCCTTCGTGTTCATTGGCAGTTATGGTAAGCTAACACCTTAACTAACTTTTAGTAAGTACGTACAAAAAGGTAAGTATGAATATGGCGAATCTGACGCTGAGCGAGCAGTTACGTAACGGCAACCTGTTTGCCGAACAGTGCCCCTCGCGGGAAGTGCTCAAACACGTGACCAGCCGCTGGGGCGTACTGATTTTGGTGTCCCTGCGCGATGGCACCCATCGGTTTAGCGATCTGCGGCGTAAGATCGGCGGCGTCAGCGAAAAGATGCTGGCCCAGTCGCTCCAGGCGCTGGAACAGGACGGCTTTCTTAACCGCGTGTCGTATCCGGTGGTGCCGCCGCACGTTGAATATAGTCTGACTCCGCTCGGTGAGCAGGTGAGCGAGAAGGTGGCGGCGCTGGCGGACTGGATTGAGCTGAACCTGCCCGCGGTTCTGGCGAACCACGAACAGGTAGCCTGAGGGTGATGTCAGGATAGCCCCGGTAAGCGCAGCACAACCGGGGAACCGGCAATTATTTACTCAAATCCAGCTGATAAATAGCAAAGCCGATATCGTCGGTAGCCACCTGGCGCATCGGGTATTGTGCTTTCTCTTTGATAAATGCCGCGGCCTTGTCGCCCGGTGAGGTTTCAAAGCGAATATCCAGCGGTACTGTGCTGTGGATCGGCGCCAGGCGCCAGTTGTTATCCGCCGCCGGATGGATCTCGCCGTTTTTCTTCGACTCCGCGCCAATCCACGCCGCCAGCACCGAGCGGTTTTCATCCGGTGAGGCGAACGCGATATGATCCTCGCCGGTGCCCTGGAATTTACCGCCGTAAGCGCGATAGTTGTTGGTCGCGACGAGGAAAGTGGCGTTCGGATCGATTGGCTTGCCGTTAAAGGTCAGATGCTTAATTCGCTCGGCCTGCGGATTAATGCTGTTGCATTCGCCGTCGTAGCGCGCCGGCTGGGTGATATCGATCTGGTAGTTCACGCCGTCAATCACGTCGAAGTTGTAGGTGCGGAAGCCGTCCCAGTTAATCAGCGACTGCGGCTTGCTGCTGGCGGGATCAATTTGATTGAACTGTCCGGCGGAGCACTCCAGCCACTCTTTAACCTCTTTACCGCTGACTTTCATCACCACCAGGGTGTTGGGATACAGGTAGAGGTCGGCGGCGTTGCGGAAGGTGAGCTGCCCTTTTTCCACTTCAACAAAGCTGGCCGGGTCATTTTTACGTCCGCCGACTTTAAACGGCGCGGCGGCGGAGAGTACCGGCAGTTTCGCCAGATCCGGGTCGCCCTGAATATAGTGCTCAACGTAGGCCTTCTGGGCCATATTGACCACCTGTACGGTTGGGTCGTCCTGCACCAGCGCCAGGTAGCTGTACATATTATCCGAGGATTTACCAATCGGTTTGCCGACAAACTCGCGGGTGGCGTCATGGTCGGCTTTTAATACCGCCACCATGTTGCTGTCTTCTGCCGCCAGCGATTTCTTCGCCACCGAGTCGTAGATCGGCCGCGCTTCGGCTTTCGCTGCGCTGACCTGCCATTTGCCGCTGTCGTTGTTCAGGACCAGATCGACCACCCCAAGGTGATCGCCCCACATGCCCGGCATCACTGCCGGTACGCCGTTCAGCGTACCTTTCGCGATATCCGCGCCTTTGATACCGGCAAAATCTTTGCTCGGGAAGACGGCGTGAGCGTGGCCGAACATAATGGCATCGACCCCAGGCACCTGGCTTAAATAGTAAACGGAGTTCTCCGCCATGGCCTGATACGGGTCGGCGGAGAGGCCGGAGTGGGCAATGACCACCACCACGTCCGCGCCTTTTTCGCGCATTTCCGGGACAAACTTGCGTGCGGTTGCGGTAATGTCGTTAACGGTCACCTTACCGCTAAGATTGGCCTTATCCCAGGTCATTATCTGCGGTGGTACGAAGCCGATATAGCCAATGCGCAGCGTCTGCGTTTTGCCGTCGCTATCCTTCACCTGGGTATCCTGAATCAGATAAGGCGTAAACATCGGTTTGCCGGTTTTGACGTCGATAATATTGGCGTTCACGTAGGGGAACTTCGCCCCTGCCAGCGCTTTATGCAGGAAGTCGAGCCCGTAGTTAAACTCGTGGTTGCCGAGGTTGCCCACGACATAATCCAGGGTATTCATCGCCTTGTAGACCGGGTGAACATCGCCCTCTTTCAGACCCTTTGCGGCCATATAGTCACCCAGCGGGCTGCCCTGAATAACATCGCCGTTATCGACCAGTACGCTATTGCTGACTTCCTGACGCGCTTTCTCAATCAAGGTTGCGGTACGCACCAGGCCAAATTTTTCCGTGGCGGCATCTTTGTAATAGTCAAAGTCCATCATATTACTGTGCAGATCGGTGGTTTCCATGATCCGCAAATCGACCGTTGCCGCATTTACGCTGGCGGCGATCAGCGTGGCCAGCAGCGTTGCGCTAAACTTAATCATCAGTGGCGTCCTTTTTATATGAGCAGTGGCACAGAAGAAAATGTATTTACATTCTGTTGCTTACAGAAATGTGAATCATGCCAGAAAAGCGGTGAAGGAAACCGCCATCGTTATCACAGATAGCGGAACTCACAATGATGCGATATAAATAAAACAACGAGTTAACGCCACTGTAACCAGACGAGGTGGAGAATGTTAGAACAAGTATGTCAGCTTGCACGGAATGCGGGCGATGCCATCATGGAAGTTTACGATGGAAAGCAGCCGATGGACGTTACCAGCAAGAAGGACGATTCTCCGGTCACGGCCGCAGATATTGCGGCGCACAAGGTGATTATCAGCGGCCTGCTGGCCCTGACGCCCGATATTCCGGTTCTGTCGGAAGAGGATCCGCCGGCCTGGGAGGTGCGTCAGCACTGGCAGCGCTACTGGCTGGTGGACCCGCTGGACGGCACCAAAGAGTTTATCAAGCGCAACGGCGAGTTTACCGTCAATATCGCCTTGATTGAAAACGGTAAACCGACCCTGGGCGTGGTCTACGCGCCGGTGATGAAGGTGATGTACAGCGCGGAAAAGGGTAAAGCATGGAAAGAGGAGTGCGGCGTTCGCAAACAGATTCAGGTCCGCGATGCGCGTCCGCCGCTGGTGGTGATTAGCCGTTCACACGGCAATGACCCGGAGCTGCAGGAGTATCTTGAGCAGCTTGGTGAACACCAGACTACCTCAATTGGTTCGTCGCTGAAGTTCTGTCTGGTCGCTGAAGGGCAGGCCCAGCTTTACCCGCGCTTCGGGCCGACGAGTACCTGGGACACCGCGGCCGGTCATGCGGTCGCCAGCGCCGCCGGGGCGCACGTTCACGACTGGCAGGGGCGTACTCTTGATTACACGCCGCGTGAATCGTTCCTCAACCCCGGCTTCCGGGTTTCTATTTATTAAGCAACTTGTGCAGCAGGCCCACTACCTGCTGCACCTCCTGCTGGCTGAGCGCGCCGTCTTTAGCCCACTGCACGCGACCCTCTTTGTCCAGCACCACGATGGCCGAACTCTCTTCTTCGAGCTGCCACGCTTTGCGCACCGCGCCGTTGCTGTCGACGATGAACTGTGACCAGGGGTAGAGCTGCTTATTGTTCTCGATACTGCTGCGGACAAACATTCCCGAGCCTGGGATAGCGTCATTGGTATTGACGATAGTCGTCGTTTGGTAGCGGTTGTGCGGCAGCTTCGCGCTTTTAATGGCTTCAATTAAGGTCGCGTTTTTTTCTTTTGCCGACGAGCGACCGGCAATGTGCATCACGACGCGCACTTTTCCCGCCAGCTGCGCGCTATTCCAGCTTTTATAGCTAAATTTATCGTTATCCAGCACCAGTTCTCCCCGATCCGCTACGCCGACCGGCGCAACGCGCTGACCGTCGACAAAGTTATGCGCCGAGGCCAACAGTGGGAACAGGAGACATGAAACGGCCAGTAATCTACGTATGGTCATGGTGTTTCCTTTTATTATCTTTGCAGGTGATCCGACCACTTGGTCTGCTTTAATCATAAGTGCGATTTATCGGCATTACCCGCAATGATGGTGCCAGTTTGCGTGTTGACGCACAATTCCGTCTAAAATCGGCGACTTATACTACCTTCATCGGATGCCTGAAACGAAAACTCTGAATTATTGTCATCATAAGGTAAATAAACTTATACAAACTGGGTATCACTCAGATTCTGGACTATAGTTTCAGGGCATTAAAATTTGCGATTCCGGTACGTGGGCTAACTGTGGCACCACAGGAGCGTAACCCTGGCAGGAGACAACAATGAAAATTTTCCAACGCTACAACCCGCTACAAGTAGCGAAGTACGTGAAGATCCTGTTCCGTGGACGTTTGTATATCAAGGACGTTGGCGCTTTTGAGTTTGATAAGGGCAAAATCCTTATCCCGAAGGTTAAGGACAAGCTGCATTTGTCAGTGATGTCCGAAGTCAACCGCCAGGTCAGCCGTCTACAAACAGAGATGGCATAACCTGAAAAGTGGTATGACTACACGGTAAAAAGGCGGCTCCCCCAGGGAGCCGTTGATGTTTCTGGACCCGGCATCAGCCCCAGATTGGTCGGCATACGCAGACTTAAGTGTATATCGATGGGCAATGCGTAATCTGACGAGATTGCGATCTTTATTGGCCGGGCAAGGCGTTAGCCGCCGCCCGGCAACAGGGGGGAAGAACAGCGTTCGCGAGAAAGCGTTACGCTGACTCTTTATCACTGTTCGCCGCGTCCGGCAGCTTGGGCACCAGCACCGTCGGCTTATTGTCGATGCGGGTCACCAGCAGCTGATCGATGCGGTAGTTGTCGATATCCACCACCTCGAATTTATAGCCGGAGAACTTCACCGCGTCGGTCCGCTTGGGAATTTTACGCAGCATAAACATCATAAAGCCGCCAATGGTCTCGTAATTTCCGGACTGTGGGAAATCATCGATATCCAGCACCCGCATCACGTCGTCGATCGGCGTGCCGCCGTCAATCAGCCAGGAGTTCTCATCGCGTGCGACGATCTGCTCTTCCAGCCCCTGGCCGACCAGATCGCCCATCAGGGTGGTCATCACGTCGTTAAGGGTGATAATCCCGACGACCAGCGCATACTCGTTCATGATCACGGCGAAGTCTTCACCGGCGGTTTTAAAGCTTTCCAGCGCTTCAGACAGCGTCAGGGTATCCGGGACAATCAGCGTATTGCGAATCTGCACGCCGCCGGTCAGCACCAGGCTTTGGTTCGCCAGCACGCGGTTCAGCAGGTCTTTGGAGTCAACGTAGCCGATGATGTGGTCGATATCTTCGTTACACACCAGGAACTTAGAGTGCGGATGCTCTGCAACCTTATTCTTCAGGCTCTGTTCATCTTCATGGAGATCGAACCAGATGACGTTTTCACGCGAAGTCATGGACGAAGGCACGGTGCGCGACTCCAGCTCAAACACGTTCTCAATCAGCTCATGCTCCTGCTTACGCAGCACCCCGGCCAGCGCGCCGGCTTCCACTACGGCGTAAATATCATCGGAGGTAATGTCGTCTTTACGCACCATCGGAATTTTGAACAGGCGGAAGATGTTGTTGGCCATGCCGTTGAACAACCACACCAGCGGGCGGAAGAGAAACAGGCAGAAGCGCATCGGGTTGATGATGCGTAAAGCGACGGCTTCAGGCGCAATCATACCGATGCGTTTCGGGGTCAGGTCAGCAAACAGAATGAACAGGCTGGTGACCAGGGTAAAGGAGATAATAAAGCTCAGCTGCTCGGAGAGCTCGGGGGACATATAGCGACTAAAGAGGCCGTGAAACGCCGGCGAAAATGCAGCATCGCCGACGATACCGCCGAGAATCGCTACCGCGTTGAGGCCGATTTGCACCACGGTAAAGAACATACCGGGGTTTTCCTGCATCTTCAGCACGCGTTGAGCGTTGACGTTGCCGTCATCGGCCAGCAGCTTGAGTTTGATTTTACGTGATGCGGCCAGCGAGATTTCCGATATCGAAAAGAACGCACTGACGGCTATCAGACAAAGTATTACTAAAATACTGTTTAACATATCTTATCTGACCGTTGAGATCAGATCCTCGGAAGGGAAGTGGATAACGCTAAGTGGAATTCACAAAAAGCCGGTCCGAAGGCTCTGGACCGGCGATAACACGGCGTAGTATAGCGTAAGGTACTGTAAAGCCGCCAGAGCGTAAATTATTCAATCCGGCAGCCTGCCATTACGGGTCAACGGCATCAGGGCTGCGGCGGTAAACAAACCCCAATCCCGCCGATACCGCAGTATCCGTAGGGGTTTTTATGCAGATACTGCTGATGATCGTCTTCCGCATAATAGAACGGCTTTGCCGTGGCGATCTCGGTGGTGATAGTGCGCGGGTCGTTGGCTTGCTTCATTGCCGCCTGGAAACGCGCGAGGCTGGCTTTCGCGGCTTCGCTCTGTTCCGGCGTCAGCGGATAAATAGCGGAACGATACTGCGTGCCGCGGTCGTTACCCTGCTGCATGCCCTGCGCCGGGTCGTGATTTTCCCAGAAGACCTGAAGCAGCTGCTCATAGCTGATAACCTGCGGATCGTAGACCACGCGCACGGCCTCAGCATGGCCCGTCTCGCCGCTGCAAACTTCACGATAGGTGGGGTTTGGCGTGTAGCCGCCGGTGTAACCTGCGGCGGTGCTATAAACGCTGGGCAGTTGCCAGAACAGGCGTTCGACGCCCCAGAAACAGCCCATGGCGAACAGAGCGACTTCCATTCCGGCGGGGACGTTGGTCATCGAATGGCCATTGACGGCGTGGAGCGTAGCCACCGGCATCGGCGTATTGCGTCCCGGCAGCGCGTCCGCTTGGGCGACAAGATGCGTTTTATCAAATAGACTCACGGTGGGCCTCTCTAACAGAAAATGTGGTTAAGGTTGTAACCAAGCGTGACTTTTAACACAATAACCACGCTTAATACGTCTAGATTTAAACATAAGAATTATTTGGGTTAACGTCTATTTTTCAACCCTTAGTTGTTAGGGTTTTGTTAAGCCGTGGAGCGGCACTTTCGTTTCCTTCGGGGGGAAACAAGGATATTCAGGAGAAAACGTGCTACAAATCCGCCAGTTATGTATCACCAGCCTTTTGCTGGTCAGCGGGGTCGCCAGCGCAGCGAACGTGCGTTTGCAGGTTGAGGGGTTATCCGGGGAACTGGAAAAAAACGTCCGCGCCCAACTCTCTACGATCCAGAGCGATGAAGTTACGCCGGACCGGCGCTTTCGCGCGCGCGTGGATGATGCTATCCGTGAAGGTCTGAAAGCGCTCGGCTACTATGAGCCCACCATCGATTTTGATTTACGTCCGCCGCCGGCGAAGGGGCGCCAGGTACTGATCGCCAAAGTCACGCCCGGCGAACCGGTGCGCATTGGCGGCACTGAAGTCATTTTACGCGGCGGAGCCCGAACCGATCGCGACTATCTGGATTTGTTAAACACGCGACCGGCCATCGGTACCATCCTCAATCACGGTGATTATGATAGCTTTAAAAGCTCTCTGACCCGGGTCGCGCTGCGTAAGGGCTACTTCGATAGCGAGTTTAATAAAAGCCAGCTTGGGGTTTCTCTCGACCGTCATCAGGCCTTCTGGGATATCGACTACAACAGCGGCGAGCGCTACCGCTTTGGCCCGGTGACCTTTGAGGGCTCGCAAATTCGCGACGAATATCTGCAAAATCTGGTGCCGTTTAAGCAGGGCGACTATTACACCTCGCAGGATCTCGCCGAACTCAACCGCCGCCTGGCGGCGACCGGCTGGTTCAGTTCCGTCGTCGTGGCGCCGCAGTTTGAGAAGTCCCGCCAGACGAAAGTGTTGCCTTTGCAGGGCGTGGTTTCTCCGCGCAAAGAGAATACTGTTGAGACCGGGGTCGGCTACTCAACCGACGTCGGGCCGCGCGTCAAAGGGACCTGGAGAAAGCCGTGGATGAACTCCTACGGCCACAGTCTGACCTCCAGCCTCAGCCTGTCCGCTCCTGAACAGCAGCTTGATTTCAGCTACAAGGTACCGCTGCTAAAAAGCCCGCTTGAACAGTACTACCTGATGCAGGGCGGCTTTAAGCGTACCGATCTCAATGATACCCAGGCGGATTCTACCACCCTGGCCGTGTCGCGCTATTGGGAGATGTCGAGCGGCTGGCAGCGCGCGCTGAACCTGCGCTGGAGTCTCGACCACTTTACCCAGGCCAACGTCACCAATACCACGATGCTGATCTATCCCGGCGTGTCGGTGAACCGGACCCGTTCTCGCGGCGGCCTGATGCCGACCTGGGGCGATTCACAGCGCTATTCGGTGGACTACTCCAACACCATGTGGGGCTCGGATATTAACTTTATCGTGATGCAGGCGCAGGACGTCTGGATCCGCACCCTTTATGACCGCCACCGCTTCGTGGTACGCGGCAACCTTGGCTGGATTGAGGCCGATAACTTCAGCAAAGTCCCGCCGGATCTGCGTTTCTTCGCCGGTGGCGACCGCAGCATTCGCGGTTATAAATACAAATCTATCTCGCCAAAAGATGATGACGGCAAGCTGATGGGGGCTTCGAAGCTGGCCACCGGCTCGCTGGAGTATCAGTACAACGTGAGCGGCAAATGGTGGGGCGCGGTGTTCGTCGATAGCGGCGAAGCGGTGAGCGATATCCGCGAAAGCAACTTTAAAACCGGCGCTGGCCTCGGCGTACGCTGGCAGTCCCCGGTCGGTCCAATCAAGCTGGATATCGCCAGACCGATCGGTGACAAAGAAGAACACGGTTTACAGTTTTATATCGGCCTGGGGCCTGAATTATGAGTTTATGGAAGAAGATAAGCCTCGGCGTACTGATTTTTCTGGTGCTGCTGCTGGGGACGGTAGGATTCCTGGTGGGGACGACGACTGGCCTGCATCTGGTTATCAAAGCCGCCGATCGCTGGGTCCCTGGGCTGGAAATTGGCAAAGCCACCGGCGGCTGGCGCGATCTGACGCTGGAGAACGTGCGCTTTGAGCAGCCGGGCGTGGCGGTCACCGCCGGGCAGTTCCACCTTGGCGTTAAACTACGCTGCCTGTGGGATAGTAGCCTGTGCGTCAACGATATTTCTCTGCGCGATATCTATGTGGCGATCGATACCAGCAAAATGCCGCCAGCGGCGCCGGTTGAAGAAGAAGATAGCGGGCCGCTGAATCTCTCCACGCCTTACCCCATCACCCTGAGCCGGGTGGCGCTGCATAACGTCAACGTGAAAATTGACGATACGGCCGTTTCGCTGCGCGATTTTTCCACGGGGCTTAACTGGCAAGAGAAAAACCTGACCCTGACGCCAACCTCGCTGCAGGGGCTGCTTATCGCGCTGCCGAAGGTGGCGAAAGTGGCCCAGGAGCAGGTCGTTGAGCCGAAAATTGACAATCCGCAGCCGGAAGAAAAGCCGCTCGGCGAGACGATGAAAGACCTGTTCTCGAAGCCGGTGCTGCCGGAAATGACCGATGTCCATCTGCCGTTGAATCTCAATATTCAGGAGTTTCGCGGCGAGCAGCTGCGTCTGACCGGCGATACCGATATGACCATCTACTCGCTGCTGCTCAAAGTCAGCAGCATTGATGGGCAGATGAAGCTGGACGCGCTGGACGTGGATTCTGACCAGGGCAAAGTGACGGCTTCCGGTAATGCACAACTGCAGGATAACTGGCCGGTCGATATCACCCTCAACGGTACGCTGAATATTGACCCGCTCAAGGGCGAGAAAGTGCAGCTCAAAGTGGGCGGCGAAGTGCGTAAAAAGCTCACGCTCGGCGTGGATCTGAACGGCCCTGTCGCCATGACGCTGCGCGCCGAAACGCAGCTGGCGGAGGCCGGCCTGCCGCTGGATATGGAGGTGAAAAGCAAGCAGCTTTACTGGCCATTTACCGGCGAGAAAGCGTATCAGGCTGACGACCTACTGCTGAAATTTAACGGCAAGATGACCGACTACACGCTGGCCTTCAGCACCGCGGTGAAAGGGCAGTCGCTGCCGCCAGCGAAAATTAGCCTGAACGCGAAGGGCAACGAGCAGCAGGTGAATCTCGACAAGCTCACCGTCGCCGCCCTCGAAGGAAAAACCGAGTTGAAAGCGCTGCTCGACTGGCAGCAGGCGATCAGCTGGCGCGGCGAACTGACGCTTAACGGTATCAACACCGCTAAAGAGGTACCGGACTGGCCGTCGAAGCTCAACGGACTGATTAAGACCCAGGGCAGCCTGTACGGCGGCAGCTGGCAGATGTCGGTACCGGAGCTGAAAATCACCGGTAACGTGAAGCAAAACAAAGTCGACGTGAGCGGTTCGCTGCAGGGCAACAGCTATATGCAGTGGAAAATCCCCGGCCTGCATCTGGCTCTGGGCCCCAACAGCGCCGACGTGAAAGGCGAGCTGGGAGTTAAAGATCTTAACCTCGACGCCACCATTGACGCGCCTCATCTCGATAACGCCCTGCCGGGCCTGGGCGGGACGGCGAAGGGATTAGTAAAAGTTCGCGGCACCGTCGATGCGCCGCAGCTGCTGGCGGATATCACCGCCCGGGCGCTGCGCTGGCAGGAGCTATCGGTGGCTCAGGTGAACGTGAAGGGCGATGTGAAATCCACCGACCAGATTGGCGGTCATCTTGACGTACGCGTGGACCGCATTAGCCAGCCGGGCGTGAATATCAGCCTGGTGCAGCTCAATGCGAAGGGCAACGAGAAACAGCACGACCTGCAGCTGCGGGTGCAGGGCGATCCGGTTTCCGGACAGCTGTCGCTGGCAGGCAGTTTTGACCGCAAAGAGGAGCGCTGGAAAGGCACGCTGAGCAATACCCGCTTCCAGACGCCGGTAGGGCCGGTGGCGCTGACGCGCAACATCGCGCTGGATTACCGTAACCTCGAGCAGAAAATCAGCATTGGACCGCACTGCTGGACTAACCCGAATGCCGAACTGTGCGTACCGCAGACCATTGACGCCGGCGCGAGCGGGCGCGCGGTAGTGAATCTCAACCGTTTCGACCTGGCGATGCTGAAGCCGTTTATGCCGGAAGAGACGCAGGCCAGCGGCGTGTTTAGCGGCAATGCCGACGTGAGCTGGGACACCACCAAAGAGGGGCTACCGCAGGGCAAGGTCACCCTGAGCGGACGTAACGTGAAGGTGACCCAGACGGTCAACGACGCGCCGCTGCCGGTGGCGTTCGATACCCTGAATCTTACGGCCGATCTGCACAACAATCGCGCCCAGCTGGGCTGGCTGATTCGCCTGACCAACAATGGTCAACTGGATGGGCAGGTGCAGGTCACCGATCCGCAGGGCCGACGTAATCTGGGCGGGAACGTGAATATCAGCAACTTCTCGCTGGCGATGATCAACCCTATCTTCTCGCGCGGTGAAAAGGCGGAAGGGCGGCTCAATGCGCGTCTGACGCTGGGCGGCAACGTACAGAGCCCGCAGCTGTACGGCCAGATGCAGCTGAATGGCGTGGATATTGACGGCAACTTTATGCCGTTCGATATGCAGCCGAGCCAGCTGGCGATGAATTTCACCGGTACCCGCTCGACCCTACAAGGGACGGTGAATACCAGCCAGGGCCATATTGCGCTCAGCGGTAACGCCGACTGGACGCAGATTGACAACTGGCGCGCGCAGATTGCCGCGAAGGGCAGCCGGGTGCGGATAACCGTGCCGCCGATGGTGCGCCTGGATGTTTCGCCAGATGTAGTCTTTACCGCCACGCCAAGCCTGTTTAACCTGGATGGTAGCGTTGACGTGCCCTGGGCAAGAATCGTCGTCAATGAAGTGCCGGAAAGCGCCGTTGGGGTCTCTTCTGACGAAGTCATGCTGGATAAAAATCTGCAGCCGATTAAGCAGCAAAGCGCCGGTATTCCGATTAACAGCAACCTGACGATTCATGTAGGCAACAACGTTCGCCTCGACGCCTTTGGTCTGAAAGCGCGTCTGACCGGCGATTTGAAAGTGGCTCAGGATAAACAGGGGCTGGGCCTCAACGGGCAGATTAATATCCCGGAAGGCCGCTTCCATGCCTACGGCCAGGATCTGATCGTGCGTAAAGGCGAACTGCTGTTCTCCGGACCGCCGGATCAGCCGCTGCTGAACATCGAAGCCATTCGTAATCCGGATGCCACCGAGGACGACGTGATCGCCGGCGTTCGCGTGACCGGTTCGGCCGATCAGCCGAAAGCGGAGATTTTCTCCGATCCGGCCATGTCGCAGCAGGAAGCGCTCTCTTACCTGCTGCGCGGGCAGGGTTTGGGCAGCGGACAGAGCGATAGTGCGGCAATGACCTCCATGCTTATTGGTATGGGGGTTGCACAAAGTGGTCAGGTTGTGGGTAAAATCGGCGAGACGTTTGGCGTAAGTAATCTGGCGCTGGATACCGAAGGGGTGGGCGACTCCTCCCAGGTGGTGGTCAGCGGCTACGTGCTGCCGGGTCTGCAGGTAAAATATGGGGTAGGGATCTTTGACTCCCTGGCGACGTTGACGTTACGTTATCGCCTGATGCCTAAGCTATATATGGAAGCCGTGTCTGGCGTAGACCAGGCTCTCGATTTGCTCTATCAGTTTGAGTTTTAGCAATGCGAATATTTGTTTACGGCAGTTTACGACGCAAACAAGGCAACAGCCACTGGATGACCAACGCTCAGTGGCTGGGCGATCATAGTGTCAATGATTATCAACTGTACAGCCTGGGCCACTATCCAGGCGCGGTGCCCGGCGATGGCACGGTACATGGTGAGGTCTATCGTATTGACGCATCGACGCTGGCTGAATTGGATGCGCTGCGTACTAAAGGCGGCGAGTATGCTCGTCACCTGATCCAGACGCCCTACGGTAGCGCCTGGATGTATGTCTATCAGCGCCCCGTTGAGGGCTTCACGCTGATAGAAAGCGGCAACTGGTTGGACAAAGACCAGTATTAATAACGATAACGCCACCTTCGGGTGGCGTTGTTTTTTATGGGGGGATGTTGTCGGCCCGCTAAGGCATCAGCCGCCGCTCAGCAATAGAGCAACGCCCAAAAAAAACACCGCCGGAGGCGGTGTTTTTGCGAACCTGAGTGCGGCAGAATTACTTCTTAGCGCGCTCGAAGGAAGCCACGATTTCGGCTTTCGCCGCTTCAGCGTTGTCCCAGCCGTCAACTTTAACCCATTTGCCTGCTTCGAGGTCTTTATAGTGCTCGAAGAAGTGGGTGATCTGCGCTTTCAGCAGTTCCGGCAGGTCGTTCACATCTTTGATGTGATCGTATTCTTTGCTCAGCTTGGTGTGCGGTACCGCAACCAGTTTCGCATCTTCACCGGATTCGTCGGTCATTTTCAGTACGCCAACCGGACGGCAGCGGATAACGGAACCCGGCTGCAGCGGGTACGGCGTCGGGACCAGAACGTCAACCGGGTCGCCGTCCAGGGACAGGGTGTGGTTGATGTAGCCGTAGTTGCACGGATAGAACATCGCCGTGGACATGAAACGGTCAACGAACAGTGCACCGCTCTCTTTGTCGACTTCGTATTTGATAGGATCTGCGTTCGCCGGGATCTCGATCACGACGTAGATGTCTTCCGGCAGATCTTTGCCCGCAGGTACGTTGAGTAAGCTCATGTCTGTTTCCTTTAAAATGTATGGCAAACAAGTGCCCGGTATTATAGCCAACTCACATCGAATGTCTTCGCTTCTTTTTCCCCAGAACGGGTGGGTGGAGTCCGAATTTTTCGGCGTAATACAGCCTGAAAATCCATAAACATAGCCGCATACTGAATAAAATTATGTAACCGTTTTCATTGCATATGCTTGATATCTCAAAGCGCGCAAAATTTCGTCATAAACGGCGAAGCTCGCGCGGGTCGCGAAGCCTCACCGGCTCTCCGCTGAAGAGTAACGCATCGATTAACATCTAATTAACTTTTTTGAAGTGTGATGTAACGCATTCAGTTACATCTCCGATTGTCTATAGTTTGTCCGCTGGTGAGGCTTTATCCAACAATAACCCTACGAGGATCCTCTTATGTGGAAGCGCTTACTTCTTGTCACCGCAGTTTCCGCAGCTATGTCGTCTATGGCCATGGCTGCCCCTCTGACCGTGGGTTTTTCACAGGTCGGCTCTGAATCCGGCTGGCGTGCGGCAGAAACCAACGTCGCGAAGGAGGAAGCCGCGAAGCGCGGTATCACTCTGAAGATTGCCGACGCGCAGCAAAAACAGGAAAACCAGATTAAAGCCGTCCGCTCTTTTATCGCTCAGGGCGTCGATGCCATCTTCATCGCTCCGGTGGTGGCGACCGGCTGGGAACCGGTACTGAAAGAAGCGAAAGAGGCCAAAATCCCGGTATTCCTGCTCGACCGCTCCATTGATGTTAAAGATAAAGACCTCTACATGACCACCGTGACCGCCAACAACGTGCTGGAAGGCCAGCTGATCGGCGAGTGGCTGGTGAAAACCGTCGATGGCAAACCGTGTAACGTTGTTGAGCTGCAGGGGACCGTAGGCGCCAGCGTGGCGATTGACCGTAAGAAAGGCTTCGCCGAAGCCATTTCTAAAGCCTCTAATATCAAAATTATCCGTTCCCAGTCCGGCGACTTTACCCGCAGTAAGGGCAAAGAAGTGATGGAAAGCTTTATCAAAGCGGAGAACAACGGCAAGAACATCTGCATGGTTTACGCCCATAACGACGACATGGTGATTGGCGCTATTCAGGCGATTAAAGAAGCCGGGCTGAAGCCGGGCAAAGATATCCTCACCGGCTCTATCGACGGCGTGCCGGATATCTATAAAGCGATGATGGCCGGTGAAGCTAACGCCAGCGTCGAGCTGACGCCGAATATGGCCGGCCCGGCTTTCGATGCGCTGGAGAAATACAAAAAAGACGGCACCCTGCCTGAAAAAGTCACCATCACTCAATCGACGCTCTACCTGCCGGATACGGCGAAAGAAGAGTTAGAGAAGAAGAAAAATATGGGCTACTGAGTCGTAGCTAAGAACAGGCCACGTTCCCGGTGGCGCTACGCTGACCGGGCTACAGTTTCACCGCCGTCTGCGGAGCGGGTAGCCCGGACAGGCGCGCAGCGCCGCCTCCGGGATTTCCCCGGTCGCTATAGCACGGCTGATTTCCCTCTCCTCCCCTCGGGGAGAGGGCAAAGGTGAGGGGAGAGCATGAACGGCGAATCGCATCAGGAAATCCTTCGTACGGAAGGGCTCAGCAAGTTTTTCCCCGGCGTGAAAGCGCTGGATAACGTTAATTTCAGCCTGCGCCGGGGCGAAATCATGGCTCTGCTAGGCGAAAACGGCGCGGGTAAATCTACCCTGATTAAAGCGCTGACCGGCGTCTATCACGCCGACCGCGGGACAATCTGGCTGGAAGGCCAGGCGATTTCGCCGAAAAACACCGCCCATGCCCAACAACTGGGGATTGGTACCGTCTATCAGGAAGTGAACCTGCTGCCTAACATGTCGGTGGCGGATAATCTGTTTATCGGCCGTGAGCCCCGGCGTTTTGGCCTGCTGCGGCGTAAAGAGATGGAAAAGCGCGCCACCGCGCTGATGGCATCCTACGGTTTTTCCCTTGATGTACGCGAGCCGCTGAACCGCTTTTCGGTGGCGATGCAGCAGATTGTCGCCATCTGCCGGGCGATCGACCTGTCAGCAAAAGTGTTAATTCTTGATGAACCGACCGCCAGCCTGGATACCCAGGAGGTGGAGATGCTCTTCACCTTGATGCGCCAGCTGCGCGATAGCGGGGTCAGCCTGATTTTCGTCACCCATTTCCTCGACCAGGTTTACGCCGTCAGCGATCGTATCACCGTGTTGCGCAACGGCGGTTTTGTCGGCTGCCGGGAAACCCGCGAGCTGCCGCAAATTGAGCTGGTGAAGATGATGCTGGGCCGCGAGCTGGAGCATAACGCCCTGCAGCGCGCGGGCCGCACCCTGCTCAGCGATAAGCCGGTGGCCGCCTTCGAAGATTTTGGCAAAAAAGGCACCATTGCACCGTTTAGTCTGCAGGTCCGTCCCGGTGAAATCGTCGGCCTGGCGGGTCTGTTAGGCTCGGGGCGCACGGAAACGGCGGAGGTAATCTTCGGCATTAAACCCGCCGACAGCGGCAAAGCGTGGATCAAAGGCAAGCCGCAAACCCTGCGCTCGCCGCATCAGGCATCCTGCCTCGGGATCGGCTTCTGCCCGGAGGACCGCAAAACCGACGGCATTATCGCCGCCGCCTCGGTGCGGGAAAATATTGTTCTCGCGCTACAGGCGCAGCGCGGCTGGCTGCGGCCGATTGGGCGGCGCGAACAAAATGAGATTGCCGAACGTTTTATTCGTCAGCTGGGTATTCGTACCCCCAGCGCCGAACAGCCGATCGAATTTCTCTCAGGCGGTAATCAGCAAAAGGTACTTCTCTCCCGCTGGCTGCTGACGAAACCGCAGTTCCTGATCCTCGATGAACCCACCCGCGGTATTGACGTGGGTGCCCACGCCGAGATCATCCGCCTGATCGAAACCCTGTGCGCCGATGGTCTGGCGCTGCTGGTTATTTCTTCAGAGCTGGAAGAGCTGGTGGGTTACGCCGATCGGGTGATTATCATGCGCGATCGCCAGCAGGTGGCGGAGCTGGCTCTGAGCGAGCTCTCCGTGCCGGCGATCATGAACGCTATTGCGGCATAAGGAGTAACCGATGATGCCTCAATCTGTTCCGAAAACCGGCCAGCCGAAACGGCGCGTTAACTGGCCCAAAGGGATGCCGCAGATCGTTGCGCTGCTGCTGGTGCTGGTGGTTGACAGCCTGGTCGCCCCGCATTTCTACCAGATCGTGCTCCAGGAGGGGCGACTGTTCGGCAGCCCGATTGATATTTTGAACCGCGCCGCGCCGGTGGCGCTGTTGGCGATCGGCATGACGCTGGTTATCGCCACCGGCGGGATTGACCTCTCCGTCGGGGCGGTGATGGCGATTGCCGGCGCAACGGCGGCGTCAATGACCGTGGCGGGACACAGCCTGCCGGTTGTGCTGCTGGCTTCGCTGGGAGCCGGCGCGCTGGCGGGCCTGTGGAACGGTATCCTTGTGGCGGTGCTGAAGATCCAGCCGTTTGTCGCCACGCTGATCCTGATGGTCGCCGGACGCGGCGTGGCGCAGCTGATCACCTCCGGGCAGATCGTCACCTTTGACTCCCCGCCGCTGGCCTGGTTGGGCAGCGGATCGCTGCTGCTGTTCCCGACGCCGGTGATAATCGCCATCGTGACGCTGGTGCTGTTCTGGCTGTTTACCCGCAAAACCGCGCTGGGGATGTTTATCGAAGCGGTGGGGATTAACATTCGTGCGGCGAAAAACGCTGGGGTAAATACCCGCATCGTCGTGATGCTGGCCTACGTGCTGAGCGGAGTATGCGCGGCCATCGCCGGCATTATCGTCGCGGCGGATATTCGCGGCGCGGATGCCAATAACGCCGGGCTATGGCTGGAGCTGGATGCTATTCTGGCGGTCGTTATCGGCGGCGGCTCGCTGATGGGCGGGCGCTTTAATCTGCTGCTCTCGGTTGTCGGGGCGCTGATTATCCAGGGCATGAATACCGGGATCCTGCTGTCCGGTTTCCCGCCGGAGCTTAATCAGGTAGTCAAAGCGGTGGTGGTGCTGTGCGTACTGATCGTCCAGTCGCCGCGCTTTATCAGCATACTGAAGGGGATGCGCGGCCATGATAAAACGTAATTTACCGTTAATGATTACCCTCGCGGTCTTCGTACTGGGATACCTTTACTGCCTGACGCAGTTTCCCGGCTTTGCCTCGACGCGGGTGATCTGCAATATCCTGACCGACAATGCTTTTCTCGGGATCATCGCCGTCGGCATGACGTTCGTGATCCTCTCCGGCGGGATCGATCTGTCGGTGGGGTCGGTGATCGCCTTCACCGGGGTATTCCTCGCCAAAGCGATCGGTTTCTGGGGGATCTCGCCGCTGGTGGCATTTCCGCTAGTGCTGGTGATGGGCTGCGCTTTTGGCGCCTTTATGGGGCTGCTCATCGATGCGTTGAAGATCCCGGCGTTTATCATCACGCTTGCCGGGATGTTTTTTCTGCGCGGCGTCAGCTATCTGGTTTCGGAGGAGTCGATTCCCATCAATCATCCGGTGTATGACGCGCTTTCCGGACTGGCATGGACCATCCCCGGCGGCGGTCGTCTGAGCGCCATGGGGCTGTTGATGCTGCTGGTGGTGATCGGTGGTATTTTTATGGCCCACCGCACCCGCTTTGGCAATCAGGTTTACGCCATTGGCGGTAACGCGACGTCGGCCAACCTGATGGGGATCTCCACGCGGAGCACGACGATTCGCATCTATATGCTCTCTACCGGTCTGGCGACGCTGGCGGGGATCGTCTTCTCTATTTATACCCAGGCGGGTTATGCGCTGGCAGGGGTTGGCGTCGAGCTGGACGCCATTGCTTCGGTGGTGATCGGCGGCACGCTGTTAAGCGGTGGCGTGGGCACGGTTCTCGGCACCCTGTTTGGCGTCGCCATTCAGGGGCTGATTCAAACCTATATCAACTTCGACGGTACGCTTAGTTCATGGTGGACCAAGATCGCCATCGGTATTCTGCTGTTTATCTTTATCGCGCTGCAGCGCGGCCTGACGGTGCTGTGGGAGAATCGGCAGAGTTCGCCGGTGACAAGGGTAAATGTGCGTGCGACTGCTGAGTAGTATTCTGGTTTTTCGCTCAACTTATGTACCTACTCGCCACGTTCATCCATGATAGGTGCCTGATACAACAGGCACCCTGAAAAGGGATATTTTGAGCAAAGGAACGCTATTAATGGATATGGTTGAAGGTGAAGGATTATCAGGCAAGTGCGCCAGCTGTGGGCAAAAGGTATTGCCTCCGGCGCGTTATTGTAAAACCTGTAAGGATAAAAAATATACCGGTATCGGCGGCTGGCTTTATCTGCCGGCTTTAACCCTGACGCTCAGCTCGCTTTTACAGATCGTCGGGATATGTAATACGGTAACGGTTTTTCTGGATGTTGAAGAGGAGTTTAGAGCGTTTGCGCTGTTTGAAGCGGCTGGGGCACTATTTCTTTGGTTATTGGTAGTTTATACGACGATGTTGTTTTTCAGGAAGAAACGTCAGTTGCCAAATTATTATACTGTCTGGGTTCTGTTCACCACGATTCTCTACGCCATCGACTGCTGGATTGCTGCGCATTTTTATGGTGTAGGGCTGGAGGTTGAAGATATAAAAATTTTGGCCTCATGCGCGCTGCAGATAATCATCTGGATACCTTATTTCCACCTGTCGAAACGCGTCAAACTCACCTTCGTGAACTAAAGCAAATAGACGCCGGAATTATCCGGCGTCTGAATATTACGCGTCCGGGAACTCTTTAATAAAGTTCTCGACGTCTTCGACCATATGGTTATTGCCGACGAAGAAAGAGCGGCGCTGGTGCAGGCTTTCCGGGATAATATCCAGAATGCGCTCTTTACCGTCGCTGGCCTTGCCGCCCGCCTGTTCAGCGAGGAACGCCATCGGGTTGCACTCGTACAGCAGACGCAGTTTACCGTCCGGGTGGCTGGCGGTGCTCGGGTAGAGGTAGATGCCGCCTTTGAGCAGGTTGCGGTGGAAATCCGCTACCAGCGAGCCGATATAGCGCGAGGTATACGGGCGCTGGGTCTCTTTATCTTCTTCCTGGCAGTACTTGATGTACTTCTTCACGCCCATCGGGAACTTGATGTAGTTACCTTCGTTAATCGAGTAGGTATTCCCCTTTTCCGGGAAGCGCATGCGTTCCTGGCACAGGCAGAACACGCCAAGGGACGGGTCGTAGGTAAAGGCGTGGACGCCGCAGCCGGTGGTATAAACCAGCATCGTCGAGGAACCGTAAACCACATAGCCGGCGGCGACCTGGCGGTTACCCGGCTGCAGGAAGTCTTCTTCGGTGACGGGAGTACCCACCGGCGTGACGCGGCGATAGATAGAGAAAATCGTCCCGACGGAGACGTTAACGTCGATGTTAGAGGAGCCATCCAGAGGGTCCATCAGCACCACGTATTTGGCGTGTTCACAGCCTTCAAAGACGACGATTTCATCTTCTTCTTCAGAGGCGATCCCGGCAACAATATCGCGTGCTCGCAGTGCGGCTTTCAGCTTTTCATTGGCAAACAGGTCGAGTTTTTGCTGCACCTCGCCCTGAACGTTTTCAGCACCGCTGGCACCCAGGATATCGACCAGACCGGCCTTGTTGATATCGCGGTGGATGATCTTGGCGCCTAACTTTATCGCCGACAACAAAGCAGTCAGCTCGCCCGTTGCGTGAGAGAACTCGTGCTGCTTTTCGACAATAAATTCACCTAACGTTTTCATAACCCGTTCCCTGCATGTTTATGTGAAGTAAAACGAACAAAACAATCTTAACAAAGAATAAAAAAAGTTCGCACAGGTGAATCGCGCCAGCAAAATACGGATTCCCCTGAAATGCATTTCTTTCAGCCCCAACATCCCGGTAAACTGTGCTTCAGATAAGAGAAGGAAATGACGAATGCGCATTCATATTTTAGGAATCTGTGGCACGTTTATGGGGGGGCTGGCGATGCTGGCGCGTTCCCTCGGTCATGAGGTAACGGGGTCGGATGCAAACGTCTATCCGCCAATGAGTACCCTGCTGGAAACCCAGGGAATTGAGTTAATTCAAGGATATGATGCCAGCCAGCTGGATCCTCAGCCGGATCTGGTGATCATCGGTAACGCGATGACGCGCGGCAACCCGTGCGTGGAAGCGGTGCTGGAAAATAACATCCCGTATATGTCCGGGCCGCAGTGGCTGCACGACTTTGTCCTGCGCGATCGCTGGGTGCTGGCGGTTGCCGGGACGCATGGTAAAACCACTACTGCCGGAATGGCGACCTGGATCCTTGAAGCCTGCGGCTACAAGCCGGGCTTTGTCATCGGCGGCGTACCGGGCAACTTTGAGGTGTCCGCGCGCCTTGGCGACAGCCCGTTCTTCGTGATTGAAGCCGATGAATACGACTGCGCTTTCTTCGATAAGCGCTCTAAGTTCGTTCACTACTGCCCGCGTACGTTGATTCTCAATAACCTTGAGTTCGACCATGCGGACATTTTTGACGACCTGAAGGCCATCCAGAAACAGTTCCATCATCTGGTGCGCATTGTGCCGGGCAAGGGCAAAATCATTCTGCCTGAGAACGACATCAACCTGAAACAGACGATGGCGATGGGCTGCTGGAGCGAGCAGGAACTGGTCGGCGAACAGGGCCACTGGCAGGCGAAAAAGCTGACCACCGATGCTTCCTCATGGGAAGTGTGGCTGGACGGCGAGAAAGTGGGCGAGGTGAAATGGGCGCTGGTCGGCGAACATAATATGCATAACGGCCTGATGGCCATTGCCGCCGCCCGTCATGTCGGCGTGCTGCCTGCCGATGCGGCCAATGCGCTGGGTAGCTTTATCAACGCCCGCCGCCGTCTGGAACTACGCGGCGAAGCCAACGGCGTCACCGTATACGACGATTTTGCCCACCACCCGACGGCGATTCTGGCGACTCTGCAGGCGCTACGCGGCAAAGTTGGCGGTACCGCGCGAATTCTTGCCGTGCTTGAACCCCGTTCCAACACCATGAAAATGGGCATTTGCAAAGACGACCTGGCGCCGTCTCTCGGTCGTGCCGACGAGGTCTTTCTGCTGCAGCCGCAGCATATTCCGTGGCAGGTAGCTGAAGTAGCTGACGCCTGCGTACAGCCCGCGCACTGGAGCGCCGATGTCGATACGCTGGTGGATATGATTGTGAAGACCGCGCATCCTGGCGACCACATTCTGGTCATGAGCAACGGTGGTTTTGGCGGCATTCATCAGAAGCTGCTCGATAAGCTGGCGAAAAAAGCCGAGGCGGCCGAATAGGCCATTCTCCGCGTTGGTCCGCCCTCCGCGTGAGGGCGGATAGTTACGGATGGTTCATGTTGATTTCACAAAGAGTGACCTCTACCGATTCCGCTTATTTTCCCGCGCTGGACGCCCTGTACGGCAGGGCCTTCCCGTGGCACGAACAGCGTGAAGCCGAGGCTAAACAGCAGGCGCTTGATAATCCCCATTATGTACTGGAAGCCTGGTTCGATGATGGTCTGTTTATCGGCCTGAGCGGCTGCTGGCGGTTTGCTGACTATAGTTACATTGAACATCTGGCCATCGACGATACGTTACGATCGCGTGGCTACGGCAAGCGGCTGTTAGCTGAAATACTTCAGCGTGCGCCGCTGACCATTCTCGAAATCGATCCGCTGACCAGCGAGATTGCCCATAAGCGTCTGCGCTTTTATGAAACCATGGGGTTTTGCGCGAATCCCTGGGCGCATCGCCATCCGACCTATCATCAGGGTATTGCCGATCATGAATTGATCGTGTTGAGCTACCCGCAGCCGATTGATGAGGCGCGGTATCAGCGCTTTGCGCGGGATTTGCGTTTGGTGGTCATGGCTCAGGCTGGTGCGATCGAGGTATTGTCGCCCGGACAAGGTGCGCCAGGCGCCGCCTCCGGGAAAATCCCCGGTTGCGGCTGATGCCTGAGCTGGGCTAAAGGTCCGTGTGTTTTGAGTTTTTGTCGTCCGGACAAGGCGCGTCAAGCGCCGCCTCCGGGAAGCCGTGCGCAATACGGCCTCCGCTTTTCTTCCGGTTCGCGCTGCGCTTAGCCGGACGACAAGTTCACCGTCGTCTGCGTGTTTTGTCGCCCGGAACATGCTTAACGCGTTAAATTACTCTTTCGCGATAGGCGTTTCGTTTTCTGCCACTTTGCTATCGCCCTGAATAGCCGCGATTTTCTTCTCCACCTCGGCAACCTGCTCGCTGCTGTGCAGCAGCGTATAGGTCAGATCAAACTGGGCGCTTTCCCCGGGCTGAAGCTGCTTAACGCGTTTTTGCTCCCGCTCGATAGTGACCGGATAGGCGTAGCTGGTGCCTGGCTCAATACCGGTGACGTAACCCTGTTTCTCGGTATCGGTATTTTTCCACAGGGTCAGCACCGGTAGCTGGCGGGTATCAAACTGAATAGATGCCCCTTTATCGCCGGCTTTGTTGACCACTGCGGCCAGCGTTTGATGATTTTGATCCGCCAGAGGCTGCATATTAAACACCATTTCATCGAAATCTTTCGTTGGTCCGGCGTAGGTTTGCCAGCTTTTTAAGCCCGCTTTGGCGTAGTCGTTGAATGGACTGATGCTGGCGATCGGGGCCAGGAAGCGGGCGCCTTCTTCGAGGATCGGCTTGCCAAAGTTGCTGTGATAGATAATTTGATAGTCATGCGGATAGTCGGCATGGTTGGTCAGGACATCGTGCAGGCTAAAGCTATTGCTGCCTGGCACGTAGCGCAGTTCGGTCATGGTCTGCAAATCTGCTTTCTTGAAGGTGCTCTCCTTCACCAGTCCACGAACGCGAATTTCATATGGCGCGGTATCCGCCACTTCAACTTCTACCTGGGAAGCCGGCGTGTTGCCGACTTTGCCGTGCAGGGTGTAAATCTGCCCATCGGCGGTCACCGGGTGGCCTGTCCATTCGTAGCCGCAGCGTACCATCATTTCATTGAAACCCTCCAGCCATCCCAGTCCGTTACGGCTTTCGAGGTTAATAAAGGCGGGATTAACCACTTCTTTGACCGGCGAATCCCAGCCCATTCGCGATCCAAAGCCTTCGATTTTTAGCAGGTTCATGCCGCGGGTCGGGCTAAGCGCGATGGTCAGGCCGTCTTTACTATGGATCACAAGGATTTTACTGCCTTCTTGTTTACCGCCGTGAAGGACTTTTTGCTCAATGCTGAAGTTATGCTCTTTTATCTTCAGCTGATCGCTGGTTATTTGCCAGTTTCCTTTATCTATGCCGCTTTCAGCGCTTGTCAGCACCCACGTTTTTGCCATTACCGGCGTAGAAATAAGCGCGGCAATGGCCGTCAAAGCTAATGTCTTTTTCATTTTTCATCCCTTTTGCTGAATCGATTGTGTCACTGATGCAGGGAATTTAGTTGCAAGTGGATTATGAAAATGTGAAGTGTCTCACCTGGTGAGAAAACAGGCGTTTTTATATTTTTAAATGAGATATAAATCTCTTTTCGTCAGTAATATTGAATTTCGTTGCTGAAATTATGTGATTACTATCGTCTTTTGCTTTAACGATTCAGCTTGGGTTCATTGCAGAAATACCGAGGCGGGATAAAAGGGATGGCTGCAGGGAGTCGCTATTCCCTGCAGCCTTAGGCAACGTGGCTTTACCGTTCACAACATCGCAGCGCTGAGGCTATCAAGCGCCGTAGAATGCCAGGGTGTACAACCCTTTAACGTCCTGAACTGACGGATAGTTAGGATTGGTTAACGTACAGGGATCGTCGACGGCATGGCGACTCATTCGGTCGAGCACATTAACAAAGGTCACTTCATTGATTTCCACTTCGTCACACTGGCTCAGCGTTTTCGGGACGCCCAGCCGTTGATTCAGCGCATTGATCGCGGCAATTAAATTATCCATACCTAATGCGGCTTCCAGCTGACGATATTTTTTGGTGAACTTCGCATTATATTGAATGATATACGGCAACATAATCGCATTCGCCAGACCGTGAGTAATGCCAAATTCGCCGCCAATTTTATGCGCCATCGAATGCACTAATCCCAGTGACGCATTGGTGAAGGCGATTCCCGCCAGCGCGGAAGCATTATGCATATGCATGCGGGCATTTAAATCATCGGGTGAGCGCCAGGCGGTTTCCAGATGCTTAAATACCAGCCGAATGGCCTCTACCGCATAAGGGTCGGTAAACGAGTTGGCTGCAGTGGAGACGTAGGCTTCAATCGCATGGGTCAAAACGTCCATGCCGGTGTGAACCGTCACGTGGGGCGGCATTTTTGCCGGAATAGTGGGGTCGAGAATGGCGATATCCGGCACCAGATCGGCGGCAACAATCGGGTATTTGATATGATTTGCCGTATCGGTGATCACCGAGAAGGCGGTGATTTCGGACGCGCTGCCGCTGGTGGAGGGGATCGCCACAAACCGTGCTTTGCTGCGCAGCGGCGGCATGGCACCGACGGGAATAATATCCTCAAACTTCAACTGCGGATGTTCATAGAAACACCACATAACTTTAGCGGCATCCAGCGCGGAACCGCCGCCAATGGCCACTATCCAGTCAGGTTCAAAGGCCAGCATCGCTTTGGCTCCGCGCCAGACGGTTTTAATGGACGGATTGGGTTCAACATTATCGATAATAATGCACTCCATACCCGCTTTATTGAGTTCGCTGACGGCTTTATCCAGAAAGCCAAAACGCTTCATTGAACTGCCGCCGGTGACTAATGCGGCTTTTTTTCCGCTCAGAGTGGAAAGATGCTCTAAAGCATTTTCGCCATAAATAATACTGCGAGGAATTGAGAAGGCCTGGGTCATAGGAAACTCCATTTAATATTAAGGATTTTTTTAGTGTGCAGTCGTTATTAACGATTCAGCGACACGTGCAGAATAAAAAAATCGAATTAATGCTCCAGATACTGCCGGAGCAATATCTGGAGGGAGCTGGCCGTCATATTTCAAGCTGCTTGTACGTTGCCCGCATTTGTTGACCTCAGCCATTTACGCCAGTAAATGTCTGAGGATTCGCTGGGTTGCTACTTGTCCCGCAACTCGTTATATGTTGGGTTTAAATGGCTATTAAATCGTACCGTCCCAGGAGTCGACTTTTTCGCGTTTTGCTTCTTCTTCATCAAACCAGCGCGAAGTCACGCATTTGGACTCTGTATAGAAACGAACGCCATCTTTGCCCAGGCAGTGCAGGTCGCCGAAGAACGACTGTTTATGACCTGAGAAGGGGAATACGCCGACCGGCACCGGGATGCCGACGTTAATACCGACCATACCGCCGTGGGTGCGTTTCTGGAACTCGCGGGCGTAGTAGCCGCTTTGGGTGAAAATAACCGAGCCGTTGGCAAACGGGTTATTGTTCATTAATTTCAGACCTTCTTCGAAGGTTTTTACCCGCTTAAAGCACAGGACCGGCCCGAAAATTTCCTGCGTCCCGACGCTCATCTCCTCGGTCACGCCATCGAGTATAGTCGGCCCGACATAGAAGCCTTTTTCCTGGCCCGGCACCTTAATATCGCGACCATCGAGCACCAGCTTCGCACCCTCTTCGATGCCTTTATTAATCCAGTTGATGACGGATTGTTTATGGTCTTTAGAAATCACCGGACCCATGTCGGTATCGCGCAGATAGCCGGGGCCGATTTTCAGCTGTTTGGCTTTTTCGACGACGGCGGCAATCAGCTTGTCGGCAATCTCTTCCTGCACCACGACGACCGGCAGCGCCATACAGCGTTCGCCCGCGCAGCCGAACGCGGCGTTGATAATGCCGGCGGCGGTACGGTTAATTGGCGCATCGGCCAGCACCAGGGCATGGTTTTTTGCTTCGCACAGCGCCTGGACGCGTTTGCCGTGGGCGGCGGCTTTGGAGTATACGTGCAGGCCGACGGACGTCGAGCCGACGAATGAGACGCCGTTAACGTCCGGATGAGTCAGCAGAATATCGGCTTCGTTACGTGAACAGGTCACGATGTTAATCACGCCATCCGGTACGCCCGCTTCCTGATAGAGTTTGGTGATTTCCATACAGGTCATCGGCGTCATACTGGCCGCTTTAATCACCATAGTGTTACCGGATGCGACGCATAGCGGCGCCATCCATCCCATCGGAATCATCGCCGGGAAGTTAAACGGCACAATGCCGGCGAACACGCCAATCGGCTCACGGTAAAGGTTGGTGTCGATCCCGGCTGACGCGTCCATCAGATTTTCACCCGCCAGCAGAGTCGGGATAGAGCAGGCAAGCTCGGTGCCCTCTTTCGCTTTTAATACATCGCCCTGAGCATCTCCCCAGGCTTTACCGTTTTCTTTCGCCACCAGCTCGGTTAAGCGATCCTGATGCTGGATTAATAATTCACGAACGCGAAACATAATTTGCGAGCGTTTAATCGCCGGAGTATCTGACCACGCCGGAAAGGCTTTGCGCGCCGCGGCAACGGCATCCAGCACTTCTTGCTCGGTGCAGCAGGGGGCCTGAGCCATGACTTCCCCGGTACTTGGGTTATAGACGTCCATATAGCGTTCGGTCTGCGAAACGCGCCATTGACCATCAACGAAATATTTCAGTCTTGGTACAGTAGTCATATTTTTCTCCATGATAATATCTGTCGACTTTCTCTCATAATCAGCCTCTGAGCGGCGGTAAATCACTTACCGCCGGGTCAGCCACTTTCTTGAATATTGAATAAGCGCTTATTTCCGGACAACGGCCTCCGCTTTTTGCGATTTTCCGGCTGCGGTCGGTGATTTTTCAGCGTATTGATTGCCGTAGAAGCTGTCTGTCAGCAGCTGTTTCAATTCAGAAATCAGCGGATAGCGCGGGTTGGCGCCGGTGCACTGGTCATCGAACGCATCTTCCGCCAGCTTATCGACGTGGGCGAGGAAATCGGCCTCCTGCACCCCAGCCTCGCGGATGGATTTTGGTATGCCCAGTTCAGTTTTGAGTGCTTCCAGCCAGCCAAGGAGTTTTTCGATTTTCGCTGCGGTGCGGTCACCCGGTGCAGTCAGACCCAGGTGGTCGGCGATTTCCGCATAGCGACGACGGGCCTGCGGGCGGTCATACTGGCTGAATGCCGTCTGTTTGGTCGGGTTGTCGTTGGCGTTATAGCGAATGACGTTGCAAATCATCAGCGCGTTCGCCAGGCCGTGAGGAATGTGGAACTGTGAACCCAGCTTGTGCGCCATCGAGTGGCACACTCCGAGGAAGGCGTTGGCAAAGGCAATACCGGCGATAGTCGCCGCGCTGTGCACGCGCTCACGCGCTGCCGGGTTCCTGGAACCTTCATGGTAAGACGCCGGCAGGTTATCTTTCAGCAGCTTCAGCGCCTGCAGCGCCTGGCCGTCAGAGAACTCGGAGGCCAGTACGGAAACGTAAGCTTCCAGCGCATGGGTCACCGCATCCAGACCACCGAAGGCGCACAGGGACTTCGGCATCTCCATCACCAGGTTGGCATCAACAATCGCCATATCCGGGGTCAGGGCATAGTCAGCCAGCGGGTACTTCTGCCCGGTGGCGTCATCGGTAACAACGGCGAACGGCGTCACTTCCGAGCCGGTACCAGACGTGGTGGTGATCGCCACCATTTTGGCTTTAACCCCCATTTTCGGGAACTTGTAGATACGTTTACGGATATCCATAAAGCGCAGCGCCAGCTCTTCGAAGTGGGTTTCCGGATGTTCATACATGACCCACATGATTTTCGCCGCGTCCATCGGGGAGCCGCCGCCCAGGGCGATAATCACGTCCGGTTTGAAAGCGTTCGCCAGCTCAGCGCCTTTACGGACGATGGTCAGAGTCGGGTCAGCTTCCACTTCAAAGAAAACTTCTGTTTCAACGCCAGCCGCTTTCAGTACGGAAGTGATCTGATCCGCGTAGCCGTTGTTAAACAGGAAGCGGTCGGTGACGATCAGCGCGCGTTTGTGACCATCGGTGATCACTTCGTCCAAAGCGACTGGCAGTGAGCCCCGACGGAAGTAGACAGATTTCGGAAGTTTGTGCCACAACATGTTTTCAGCTCGCTTAGCCACGGTTTTCTTGTTAATCAGGTGCTTCGGCCCGACGTTTTCCGAGATCGAGTTGCCGCCCCAGGAGCCGCAGCCGAGGGTCAGGGAAGGGGCGAGGCTAAAGTTGTAGAGGTCGCCGATCCCGCCGTGGGAGGTCGGGGTGTTGATCAGGATGCGCGCGGTTTTCATCTTTTCGCCAAACAGCCTGACGCGATCCGCCTGGTTATCCTGGTCGGTATACAGGCAGGAGGTGTGGCCGATGCCGCCCATATCCACCAGCTTCACCGCTTTCTCCACGGCATCGGCGAAATCCTTCGCCCGGTACATGGCGAGCGTGGGCGACAGCTTTTCGTGGGCAAAAGGCTCGCTGTCGTCGATGTCCCGGACTTCGCCAATCAGGATTTTGGTGTCCGCAGGCACCGCGATCCCGGCCATTCCGGCAATATTGACCGCTGACTGCCCGACAATAGCCGCGTTGAGCGCACCGTTTTTCAGCAGAATCCCCTGCACGGCCTTCAGCTCCTGGCCCTGCAGCAGGTAGCCGCCGTGGCTGGCGAAACGTTCGCGTACCGCGTCGTAGGCCGCGTCCACCACCACCACCGACTGCTCGGAGGCGCAGATGACGCCGTTATCGAAGGTTTTTGACATCAGAATCGAAGCCACAGCGCGCTTCACGTCGGCGGTTTCATCGATCACCACCGGGGTGTTGCCCGCGCCGACGCCAATCGCCGGTTTACCGGAGCTGTAGGCCGCTTTGACCATGCCCGGCCCGCCGGTGGCGAGGATCAGGTTGATGTCCGGGTGGTGCATCAGGCGGCTGGACAAATCCACGGTCGGCTCGTCAATCCAGCCAATGATATCCGGCGGCGCGCCGGCCTCTACCGCCGCGCGCAGCACGATCTCCGCCGCACGGTTGGTGGCGTTTTTCGCCCGCGGGTGCGGGGAGAAAACGATGCCGTTGCGGGTTTTGAGGCTAATCAGCGACTTAAAAATGGCGGTGGAGGTCGGATTGGTGGTGGGGACAATCCCGCAGATCAGGCCGATGGGTTCGGCAATGGTCATAGTGCCAAAGGCGTCATCTTCAGACAGCACCCCGCAGGTTTTCTCATCTTTATAGGCGTTGTAGATATATTCGGAGGCAAAGTGGTTTTTGATGACTTTATCTTCCACGATGCCCATGCCGGACTCGGCAACCGCCATTTTGGCCAGCGGAATGCGGGCATCGGCGGCGGCCAGCGCGGCGGCGCGGAAGATTTTATCGACCTTCTCCTGAGAAAAGCTGGCATAGGCCTGTTGCGCCTTTCGTACCCGTGCGACCAGGGCATCGAGGTCGTCATTACTGGTGATGAGTGACATAAGTTTTCTCCGTAAGGGATTGAATTCTCTTAAGTAAAACATGTGCCTTTCCTGTAATGACGCCAAACCTTCCGCCACTGCAGATGCCTGGTTTTAATTAACAGAACTGACTGACCAGAAACTTCTCGGGTACCGTTGCGTTTATTCGCTCGCTAATGAAATTAATTTTTCATTATAATGATGTATGAAATACAAAAACCGTTTTGAGAGATGGATCAAAGATAAGCAAACTGCTGTTAAAGGCAGCCTGTTAAAGGCGAGGTAATATGATTTAATTCATTAAAATCATGTTGTTATAATTTTAATTTTTCAAGGGTGGTGAAAAGAGAGCGGTTGGCTGTCTTGCCGTGTCAGGTTTTATTGTGAAATAAAGGTTAAAATTAAACGCTTATTTGAAATTAAAATGAAAAATTAAAACCAATCAGGATGCAGAGGAAAGAAGAAGGGAGAGATCGATGATGTCGCTTGTACGGGAGGGCGGGTCGCCCGGATCGGGCAAGCGCCGTAATCCGGGGGAGTTATGCAGAATTAGCCTTCGTTTTCGGCCAGTTCACGCAGATACTGGAAGATAAGCCGCGCGGATTTCGGCGGTTTATTACCTTCTTTCTCTTTTTGCGCGTTGCGGATAAGCGAACGCAGCTGCTGACGGTCGGCGTCAGGCCACAGGTTCAGCACTTCCGCAACGGCGTCATCACCATTATCAATCAGACGATCGCGGATCTGTTCAAGCTTATGGAACAGCGCAACCTGCTGGTTGTGGCGGTTCTTCAGCTTGTCCAGCGCCTGACGGATCGGCTCGACGTCACGGCTGCGCAGCATTTTACCAATCAGCTGCAGCTGGCGGCGGCGGCCTTCTTTCTTGATACGCTGTGCGAGCTCAATCGCGTCGCGCAGGTCGGTATCCAGCGGGATTTTATCGAGCGCGTTTTTACCCAGCTCGACCATTTCCGCGCCAAGACGCTTCAGTTCTTCGGCGTCGCGCTTAATTTCACTTTTACTGACCCAGATAATTTCATCGTCTTCATCTTCGACGTCATCACCAGGGACGTCGTCGAGCCAGTCTTCGGGCTGCTTTGTCATCTCAGGCTCCTTAAAAAAGAGACTAATGTTACCAGTTAAGGCGCGCACTGAAAAACGGTTCTCTGTTAGACTTCAGTTAACTCCTTCTTACATTATGGCATTAGCGATGAAAGTCATCTCTCAAGTTGCACAACAGCGTAAGACGCTGGAAGAGGCCGTGACCACGGCGCTGGAACTGGCGGCAGGCAAATCCGACGGCGCGGAAGTCTCCGTCAGCAAAACCACCGGTATCGGCGTTAGCACCCGCTACGGCGAAGTGGAGAACGTAGAATTCAATAGCGATGGTGCGCTAGGCATCACCGTTTATCATCAGAATCGTAAAGGCAGCGCCTCTTCGACCGACCTTAGCCCGCAGGCCATTGCCCGCACGGTGCAGGCGGCGCTGGATATTGCCCGCTACACCTCGCCGGACCCGTGCGCGGGCGTGGCGGATAAAGAACTGCTGGCTTTTGATGCCCCGGATCTGGACCTGTTCCATCCGGCTGATGTTTCCCCGGATGAAGCCATTGAGCTGGCCTCCCGCGCGGAACAGGCGGCGCTGAAAGCTGATAAACGCATCAGCAATACCGAAGGCGGTAGCTTTAACAGCCATTACGGCATCAAAGTGTTTGGTAACAGCCACGGCATGCTGCAGAGCTACTGCTCGACTCGCCATTCGCTCTCCAGCTGCGTGATTGCTGAAGAGAATGGCGATATGGAGCGCGATTACGCTTACACCATTGGCCGGGCGATTGGCGATCTGCAATCGCCGGAGTGGGTTGGCGAGGAGTGCGCCCGCCGCACCCTGTCGCGCCTGGCCCCGCGTAAGCTATCGACGATGAAAGCGCCGGTGATTTTCGCCAATGAAGTGGCTACCGGTTTGTTTGGTCATCTGGTCGGGGCGATTGCCGGCGGTTCGGTTTACCGTAAATCCACCTTCCTGCTTGATGCGCTGGGAACCCAGATCCTGCCGGACTGGCTGACCATTGAAGAGCATCCGCATCTGCTGAAGGGGCTGGCCTCTACGCCGTTTGATAGCGAAGGCGTTCGTACGGAACGCCGCGATATCATTAAAGACGGCATACTAACCCAGTGGCTGTTGACCAACTACTCGGCGCGCAAGCTGGGATTGAAGAGCACCGGCCACGCGGGCGGCATTCATAACTGGCGTATTAACGGTCGCGGCCTGAGTTTTGCAAAGTTGCTTAAAGAGATGGGGACCGGTCTTGTCGTCACGGAACTGATGGGGCAGGGTGTAAGCGGCGTCACCGGCGACTACTCACGCGGCGCATCCGGCTTCTGGGTAGAAAACGGCGAAATTCAGTATCCGGTCAGTGAGATAACCATTGCAGGAAATCTGAAAGATATGTGGCGTAATATCGTGACCATCGGCGACGATATCGAAACGCGCAGCAACATTCAGTGCGGTTCTGTACTGCTGCCGGAGATGAAGATCGCCGGTCAATAACACCTGTGTGCTTAATAATAAAAAAGGAAGTGAGCAATGCGTAAAAAACTGTTAGCGATGCTGGCCGTATCGGCTTTTGCGCTTGGTTCGGCATCGGCTTTCGCCGATCTGGGCGAAGATATGGATACCCTTGCCGAGAACCTGCAAGTGGTGCAGAAAACTTCAGATGCCGGTGAGCTGAAAGCGGCGCTGAATAAGATGCGTACAGCGGCGGTTGACGCCCAGAAAGAGACGCCGCCGAAGCTGGAAGGTAAAGCGGATGACAGCGCGGAAATGAAGGACTATCGTCACGGTTTTGATGTGCTGATCGGCCAGATTGACGGCGCGCTGAAGCTGGCTGACGAAGGTAAAGTCAAAGAGGCTCAGGCCGCAGCGGAAGAGTTTAAAACCACCCGCAATACGTATCATAAGAAGTATCGTTAATCGTCTGCAGATTTCGGGTATTTCTGCCGGGCGGAGGCTGACGCCTTGCCCGGCCTACCAGACCCCAAATCTAAACCTGAATCCTCGGTCGGTAACCTCAAGCCCTGTTCCCATCCTCAACCTTGATCCTAACCTTTTCCGCTTTCCCGGCAGCCTGGCGGGCGGATAAAAAACCTGTTCCATCACATTTCTGCGTTTTTCTCTTCAGGTCGTTCCGCGCCGCCAGCGCTGCGATTATGTGATATTCATCACGCGAATTTGGCTAAATGAACACATTCTCTGTGGTTATGTGAAATGAATCACACATGCCGTCGTTCTTTCCACTTCGAAGTGGAAAACAACTCGCTACAAACTCTTATCCCCCGGCATTAGTGTTATCCCCAGAGACATCAACGGGGTAAATCAAGTGAATAACGGAGCGGTAACACACGTCCCAGAGGAGCAGGCCACGCTAACCGAACAGCTGGCCGACAGGATGCTGCAGCAGGTTTTCGCGCTATTAAGCCGCCGCAACATCGTTCCCAACGACGTTCAGGAGCAAATGCTGACTTCCCACGTTCGGGCGATGGCCCATCGGTCAATCAGCGGCGAGCCGCTGCCGGAAGTGGATGCCAGCCTGTTCGAAGAGATCTCAGAAGATTCAATGATGCTGGCCCGCGAAGTGGTCGCGCAGTTCGGCAATCTGCCAGATGAAGAAGCCTGGCTGCTGTCCGTCCACTTCGAAGTCGCGAAAGATAACCTGTAAGGAGCATACAAATGGAACAAATCACCGTTGTTATTGGCGATCGCCTGGGTAAAGGTCAAAAAGTTGCCGCAGGTGCGGAAAAAGCTGGCGCTCGCGCCGTTGTCGTTCCGGGCGTTGCTGCGGATATGAAACTGGGCGACATGATGAAAGCCGAAAACGCTACCTTCGGTATCTCTTTCTGCGGCAGCGGCGGCGCAGGGGCAATCACCGCGCAGAATAAGCATGGCTACAAAGCAAAATATGGCATGCGTTCCGTTGATGAGGGCGTCACCGCGATCAACGAAGGCTACAACGTACTGGGCTTCGGCTTTATGGATAAAGAAGAACTGGGCGAACGCCTGGTGGAAGCCTGGAAGAAGAAATACGGCGCGTGAGTATGAAAGAGCAATTCACCACCACGGTGAGCGTTACCGGCAAAGGCGAGAGCAAAACGCGTGCTTTCGCCGATGCCCTGAACCATGTCCAGGCGGCGGTGATGAAAACGTCGCCGCACATCTTACTGCGTATTGAACCACAGGATGTGGAGGTTGTTCATGCGCGTGAAGCGGTACGGAAAGAGGCATTTTTATTCTTCTTTCTGCGCCGTGAGCGACGGACCTACAGCGTGGAGCTGAACGTTACCGTCACCGTGACCGCCATTAATCTCGATAAAGTGGATTTCGTCACGCAAACCTGATTTTCACCAAAGGGTCAGACTATGTTCCTGATAATTTTAATAAAATCGCTCATCATCGGCGGCCTGGTCGGCGTCGGCGTAGGCGCCGGAGCGGCACGCATGTTTCATGCGCCCACCACGCAGGGGATGGGGGCGTTTCGTACCTTGGGCGAGCTGAATTCATGTGAAGGCGATCCGGCTTCACACTTCTCTTTTGGTCTGGGCTTCTTCTTCAACGCCTGGGCCTCTTCCGTCGCGGCAGGCTCCTTCACTCAGGACGTTGACCACCGCATCATCCCCAACTGGGGGGCGGCAGCGCTGATGATCAAAAACCGCAACGTCGGCGAGACGCTGCACGATCCGAAAAAGATGGCCATCGCTTGCGGCATTATCGGCATGATCGTTGTGGCTTTCCTCAACCTGACCGCCTCTTCAGTACCGGAAGCGCTACAGGTGACGGCGGTCAAAGTGCTGGTTCCGGCGGCAAACCTGCTGGTGAACACGGTGATGCCGGTCATCTTCTGGCTGGCGGCGATTGATGCCGGCAAAAAGTCGGGCTTTTGGGCGACGATTTTCGGCGGCGCGGCGCAGCTGATTATGGGTAACGCCGTCCCGGGCCTGGTGCTGGGCATCCTGATCGGGAAAGGCGTGGAAGAGAGCGGCTGGCACCGCGTCACCAAAGTGATGATGGTAGCAATCGTCGCGCTGTTCGTTCTGAGCGGCTTCTTCCGCGGTTTCGACATGAAGATGATTGAATCCTTCCATCTGACCGTGCCGAACTGGCTGGAACTGATCCACAACTCGCTCAGCGGTAAATAACAGGGGCCTCTCATGGAACAAAATAAAGGTTTTTGGTATGCCGACTGGTCGTTCCCGATCTTTGTTGGTCTGCTCTCCGCCGGCGTTTTTGCCGGGACGCATATGTACTACCTCTACGGCATCGGCGCGTTTAACGAAGTCGCCTTCGTGGCGATGCTGAAAGCGGGAATTGATACCGGTGCCTACGGCGCGGTCGCGGCGTTCGGCGCCAGCTTCCTGTTCGCGCGTATTATCGAAGGCTCACTGGTGGGGATTCTGGATATCGGCGGGGCGATCCAGACCGGCGTCGGCTTAGGCGTTCCGGCTCTGCTGCTCGGCGCGGGCTTTGTTTTCCCGGTCGCCAACTTTGCCGCCTCGCTGGTCACCGGCCTGGTGCTGGGGCTCGCCATTGGCTACATCATTATCCTGGCGCGCAAATTCACCATCAACCAGAGCGACTCCACCTACGGCGCGGACGTCATGATGGGGGCCGGTAACGCCTCAGGCCGCTTCCTCGGACCGTTGATTATCCTCAGCGCCATGACCGCTTCTATTCCAATCGGCATCGGTTCCCTGGCGGGCGCGCTGCTGTTCTACATCTGGCAGAAGCCTATCACCGGCGGCGCGATCCTTGGCGCCATGCTTCTTGGGTCAATCTTCCCGGTGGCGATTAGTTAAGTCCTGCGGGCGCCTCGGCGCCCGCGTTAACAGGAGAGAGATATGTTTGATTTACTCCTGCGCCGTGCGCGCCTCGTCGACGATACCCTGACCGATATCGCCATCCGGGACGGTAAAATAGCGGCGCTTGGCGAGATTAGCGCGCCTGCGCGCAAAACCCTTGAACTGGACAGCCGCTATTACGTCAGCGCAGGCTGGATTGACTCTCACGTTCACTGCTATCCGAACTCGCCGATTTACCATGATGAGCCGGACAGCGTGGGGGTTGCTACCGGCGTGACCACCGTGATTGACGCGGGCAGCACCGGTGCGGACGACGTTGATGACTTCTACCAACTGACCCGTAAAGCCGCGACCGAGGTTTATGCCCTGCTTAACATTTCCCGCGTCGGGCTGATTGCCCAGAATGAACTGGCCAATATGGCGAATATCGACGCAGAGGCGGTGAAGCAGGCGGTCAACCGCTACCCGAACTTTATCGTCGGCCTGAAGGCGCGGATGAGCAGCAGCGTGGTGGGTGAAAACGGCATTACGCCGCTGGCGCGCGCAAAGGCAATTCAGCAGGAAAACGGCGGCCTGCCGCTGATGGTGCATATCGGCAACAATCCGCCCGAACTGGATGAAATCGCCGATCTGTTGACCTCCGGCGACATTATTACTCACTGCTATAACGGCAAGCCCAACCGCATTCTGACGCCGTCCGGCGAGCTGAAGAGTTCGATTACCCGCGCGCTACAGCGCGGCGTGCGCCTTGATATCGGCCACGGCACCGCCAGCTTCAGCTTCGAAGTGGCGCGCCGGGCGATTGCCATGGGCATTCTGCCGCACACCATCAGCTCCGATATTTACTGCCGCAACCGTATCGACGGTCCGGTGCGCTCGCTGGCGCTGGTGATGTCGAAATTCCTCGCTATAGGGATGTCGCTGCCGCAGGTTATCGACTGCGTGACCGCCAACGCCGCGGAAGGCCTGCATCTTTCCCATAAAGGGCGGCTGGAAGTGGGCTATGACGCTGACCTGACGCTGTTTACTCTCGCGCAGACGCCAACGGTGCTGGTGGATGCTGAAAAAGAGAGCCTTCAGGCCGACAAGATTCTGCTGCCGCTTGCCGCCATTCGCGCGGGCAAGGGCTATCTGACCGAACAAGGGAGCGCGGAAAATGCCTTCGATTTTTGAGAAATATGATTTAAAGCAGGTCATTAACACCTCCGGGCGCATGACCATTCTCGGCGTCTCGACGCCGCGACCGGAAGTCGTGGAAGCCGCGATGGCGGGGATGAACCAGTACTTCGAGATGAAAGATCTGGTCAATAAAACCGGCGCGTATATTGCGAAGCTGCTGGACGTGGAAGGGGCGACCGTTGTCTCCTGCGCCTCGGCTGGCATCGCCCAGTCGGTGGCGGCGGTGCTGGTAAAAGACAGCGACTGGCTGCTGGAAAACCTGCACGTGACGCCGATTGAAAACAACGAAATCGTGCTGCCTAAGGGCCACAACGTCAACTTTGGCGCGCCGGTGGGCACCATGGTAGCGCTGGGCGGCGGCAGGCTGGTGGAAGCGGGCTACGCCAACGAATGTTCCGCCGGGCAGCTGGCGGCGGCTATCACCCCGCGCACCGCGGCCATTCTGTATATCAAATCCCACCACTGCGTACAGAAAAGCATGCTCAACGTGGCGCAGGCGGCAGCGGTGGCGAAGAGCCATAATCTGCCGCTGATTGTCGATGCGGCGGCGGAAGAAGACCTCCAGGCCTACTATCGCGCCGGCGCGGATCTGGTGATTTATAGCGGCGCGAAGGCGATAGAAGGGCCGACCAGCGGGCTGGTTATCGGCAAAACCCAATACGTTGAGTGGGTCAAACGCCAGTCGAACGGCATTGGCCGGGCGATGAAGGTGGGTAAAGAGGGGATCCTCGGCCTGACCTGCGCCATTGAACACTATCTGACGGCGAGCAAAGAGAGCGGTGAAGAGATGGTGGCGAAGATGACGCCGTTTATTCAGCAGCTTAATACGCTCGATGGCGTCACCGCGCGCGTGGTCTGGGACAGCGCCGGCCGCGATATCGCGCGGGCGGAGATTAAGTTTGATGAAGCAGTGACCGGCGTCAACACCGGCGATCTGGTCAATGCGCTGAAGCAGGGCGAATACGCCATCTACTTCCGTGGCTATAAAGCAAATGAAGGCATTATTGAAGCTGATGTCCGCAGCGTGAACGCGCAGCAGCTGGAGATTGTCTCCCGTCGCATCGCAGAGGTTTTGAACAAGGAGAAAAACGCATGAAACTGACCCCTAATTTTTATCGTGACCGCGTCTGCCTGAACGTGCTGGCGGGAAGCAAAGAGAACGCCAGCGAGATTTATGAGGCGGCGGAAGGTCATGTACTGGTGGGCGTGCTCTCCAAAAATTACCCGGACGTCGCCAGCGCGGTTGCCGATATGCGTGAATACGCGCAGCGGATTGATAACGCGCTCTCCGTGGGGCTGGGCGCGGGCGACCCGAACCAGTCGGCGATGGTCAGCGAAATTTCGCGTCAGGTGCAGCCGCAGCACGTCAACCAGGTATTTACCGGCGTGGCGACCAGCCGCGCGCTGCTGGGCCAGAACGAAACCGTGGTTAACGGCCTGGTGTCGCCAACCGGTACGCCGGGAAGGGTGAAGATCTCCACCGGCCCGCTCAGCAGCGGCGCGCCGGACGGCATCGTGCCGCTGGAAACCGCGATTGCGCTGCTGAAAGATATGGGCGGCAGTTCGATCAAATACTTTCCGATGGGCGGGCTAAAGCATCGTGACGAGTTTATTGCGGTGGCCGAGGCCTGCGCCCGTCATGATTTCTGGCTGGAGCCCACCGGCGGGATCGATCTGGAAAACTACGGCGAGATCCTGCAGATCGCGCTGGACGCCGGCGTGAGTAAAATTATCCCGCATATCTACAGTTCGATTATTGATAAAGCCAGCGGTAATACCCGCCCGGCGGACGTGCGTCAGCTGCTTTCGATCACCAAACAGTTAGTACAATAGCGCCGATTGCCCCTCCACCCCGGCCCTCTCCCTGACAGGGAGAGGGAGAAAAGCAGAGACGGAGCCTTTTGCGCCGATCGCGCGAAGAAATACCGAACTGCGCCCTCGGCCCTATGGGCGAGGATTAGGGTAAGGGGAAACCTCCACCGAACCATCAAGGAGTCACCATGCCAACCGCTCGTCACCTGCTTGTTGCTTCACTCTCTCTGCTCGCCGCCGGCGCCGCTGCGCAAACCCAGTACGCCTGGGTCGGTACCTACAACCCCAATGGGGAAGGCCTGTATCGCTTTACCGTCGATAACCAGACTGGGGAACTGCGCGATAAAGCGCTGGTCGCTAAGCTACCTAACCTGGCCCAGCTCACCGTTTCGGCGGATGGCAAAACCCTGTACGCCGCCAGCGAAGTGGAAAAGGGTGTGGTGCAGGCGTGGCGCATCGGCAGTAACGGCGAACTGAGTGAGCTGAATCAGGTCGCTTCCGGCGGCGCCGGGCCGGTTTATCTCTCCCTGACTTCCGATGGACGCCATCTGCTGGTGGCAAACTACGTCAGCGGTAGTATCGCCGTGCTGCCGGTGAAAGAAGATGGTAACCTGGGCGAGGCGGTGGACGTGCATCAGGATCAAGGCCCTGCGGGTGCGGAACGCCCGGCGGCAGCCGTTGAAGGCAGTTTTGCCATTAGCGATCATAACGGCCCCCACGCCCATATGATCGCCGCCGATCCCAGCGGTAAGTTCGTTTACTCCACCGACCTCGGGCTGGATCGGATCTATCAGTACCGGCTGGATAACGCCACCGGGAAGCTAACGCCGAACGATCCGCCGTTTATTGCGGCCTCATCTCCCGGCGCCGGACCGCGCCATTTTGTGTTTACGCCGCAGGGCGACGGGCTATGGTTAATTAACGAAGAGGCGTCGACGCTCACTTTCTATCATCTCGATAAGCAAAGCGGCCTGTTGCGCGAGGGGAAAACGGTCTCGGCGCTGCCGGAAGCGTATAAGGGCACCAGTTTTGCCGCCGGTCTGGTTCTGAGCCGCGACGGCAAGCAGCTGTACGTTGCCAATCGACTGCATAACAGCATCGGCCACTTTACGGTGCTGGCAGACGGTAGCCTGCGCCATCAGGACGATATCTGGACCCGCGGCGACTATCCGCGCACGCTGACGCTCGACAGTCAGGGGCAGTGGCTGTACGTCATGAACCAGCGTAGCGACAACATCACCCGCTTTCGCGTCGCGCCGAAGGATGGCAGGCTGACGTTCTCTCCGGACTATACCCCGGTTGGCAGCCCGTCGCAGATGGTGATATCCGCTCAACCCTGAGCCGTAAGAAAAAGGAACTGACATGCGATTTCCCAATCAACGTTTAGCGCAGCTGTTTACCCTGTTGCAAAACGAAACGCTGCCCCAGGAGGAGCTGGCGCAGCGGCTGTCGGTTTCTACTCGCACGGTGCGCGCGGACATCACCGCGTTGAATGCGCTGCTGCAGCACTATGGCGCGCAGTTTATCCTCACCCGCGGCAGCGGTTATCAGCTGGTGATTCACGATTCGTCGCGCTATCAGACGCTGGAAGAGAGTGCGCCGAAAGCGCAGCATATCCCGCGAACCGCGGCGGATCGCATCCACTTTTTGCTGGTGCGCTTTTTAACTTCCGCTTTCTCAATCAAGCTGGAGGATCTGGCCGATGCGTGGTTCGTCAGCCGCGCCACCTTACAGGGCGATATGGTTGACGTACGCGAGCGCTTTCAGCGTTATCAGCTCACCCTTGAGACCCGGCCGCGTCACGGTATGAAGCTGTTCGGCAGCGAGGTCTCCATTCGCGCCTGCCTGACCGATCTGCTGTGGGAGCTAAGTCAGCAGGGGCCGCTGAACCCGCTTATCGGTGAAGAAGCGTTTGATGCCAGCGTACCGACGCTGCTGGCTGGCGTGCTGCAGGAAACGCTAACCCGCCATCACGTTCGCCTGACCGACGCCGGGGAGCGCTTTATTTGCCTGTACGGCGCGGTTGCCGTGCGCCGAGTGAGCGAAGGATATCCTTTAGCCGATTTTAGCGCCGAGGATGTCGCGCAAAACGTACGCGATGCCGCCCGCGAGCTGGCAAATACGATGCAGCAGCTGGCGGGCAAACCGCTTGCTCCGGCGGAAGAGGAGTGGCTGTGCGTCCACCTTGCCGCCCGCCAGGTGCAGGATGTCGATCCGGGGACTATCAGCGCCGACGACGACGAAGCGCTGGTGAACTACATCCTGCGCTATATCAATCAGCAATATAACTATAATTTGCTGGAGGATGCCCAGCTGCATGCGGATTTGCTGACCCATATTAAGACCATGATCACCCGCGTGCGCTACCAGATAATGATCCCCAACCCGCTTCTGGAAAATATCAAACAGCACTACCCCATGGCGTGGGACATGACCCTGGCGGCGGTATCCAGCTGGGGAAAATATACCCCCTACGCCATCAGCGAAAACGAGATCGGCTTTCTGGTGCTGCATATCGGCGTCGGGCTGGAGCGCCATTACAATATCGGCTACCAGCGCCAGCCTCAGGTGCTGCTGGTCTGCGATACCAGCAATGCGATGGTGAGGATGATTGAAGCCATCCTGCAGCGTAAGTATCCGCAGCTGGAAATTGCCGCCACCCTCTCGCAGCGCGAATATGAACAGCGGGAAGAGATCGCGGAAGATTTTGTCATTTCCACCGTGCGCATCAGCGAGAAAGATAAGCCGGTAGTTACCATTGCGCCATTTCCTACCGACTACCAGCTCGACCAAATCGGCAAGCTGGTGCTGGTGGACCGCACCCGTCCCTGGATGCTGAATAAGTATTTTGATGAGACCCACTTTCAGGTGATAGATACCCCGATGGATCAGCAGGCGCTGTTTGCTACGCTGTGCCAGCAGCTGCAGCAGGAGGGGTTTGTCGGGGCGGAGTTCCATGATTCGGTCGCGGAGCGTGAGGCTATCGTCAGTACCATGCTCGGCGACGGGATCGCGTTACCTCACGCCCTCGGGCTGCTGGCAAAAAAGACCGTGGTTTATACCGTAATTGCGCCGCACGGCATCGCCTGGGGCGATGAAACCGCGCATATCATCTTCCTGCTCGCCATCAGTAAAAGCGAGTATGAAGAGGCGATGGCGATCTACGATATTTTCGTCACCTTCCTGCGCGAGCGCGCAATGACCCGCCTTGCCGCCACCCGCAGCTTTGCTGAGTTTAAAGCGGTGGCCATGGAGTGCGTCAGCCGGTTTTGAGATGCGCTGCCAGAGAATGGTATAAGCTGGGTGAAACCGTAAAAGAGCAGTTCAAAAGTCAGCTGGCGGTCGTGCTGGAGAACCTTCATATTGAATCTTCGCGGCTGACCCGACTGCTATAAAATTCAGCTGAAATCAGCGGGATACCGACTGGTGTATCAGGTTCGGGATGAGGTGATGATTGATGGTTTATGTTATTGCGATGAGAAAACGAGAAAAACTAGCCGTCTATCGGAACGTCTATAAACGGCTGTCGCGAGAGGCTATCTCAGGTGATGCACCACCTGATTGCTGCTGCCGCGCCAGATTAGCGCCGGGTCTTTGAGATCCTGCACAAATTTGCCATCAACCAGCACGTTGATGAGATCCACCACCTGCATCTGCGCGTCGTTAAGTTCGCCCAGCTTGTAGCCGGTCCATACCCAGATATCTTTGCCGGGGCACTCGGCGCGAACGCGCTGCACCAGCTTAAGGATCTCCGGCACGTTCTGCGGGTGCAGCGGGTCGCCGCCGGAAAGCGTGATCCCCTGGCGCCTGATGCGCGTATCGTTGAGGTCAGCAATGATGCGGTCGGCGATCTCGGCGGTAAACGGCATGCCGGAGTTCAGCCGCCATGTGCTTTTGTTGTAGCAGCCGGGGCACTCGTGAACGCAGCCGGAAACGAACAGGGTGCAGCGGGTGCCCGGACCGTTAACAATATCTACCGGGTAGTACTGATGGTAATTCATTTTTCGCTTCTCAATTAACGCCATAGCCGTGTTGGCTGCGCTCGCTCACCCCATTCACGTACTTAATGTACGCTCCCGGGGATTCCCTCGTTTACCGCCTTGCTCTGACGCTAATTGCTTTGCGAAAACGGAGGGGCTGTGCATTTGTAAAGGGAACAGCTCCCGGCGTCGCTGCGCTCGGCCGGGCTACGAAAAGCCGCATACGCGGTTGTAGCCCGGATAAGGCGCTTTGCGCCGCGATCCGGGAACGGCTCCTTAGTGGCCAAACGGCTACGGGGCCCCTTCCCCTCTCCCCGTTGGGGAGAGGGGAAGGGGCTAAACCACCTGGAATTAACCGATCTGCCCGTTGCCCAGATGCTTCACGCGGCGCTTCACTTCTTCCTGCTTGCCGGCGTTGAACGGGCGGGCGTCCGGGCTTCCGAGATAACCGCATACCCGGCGGGTTACCGACACGCGAGAGGCATCGTGGTTGCCGCATTTCGGGCAGGTGAAGCCTTTGCTGGTACACTCGAACTCACCGGTAAAACTGCACTCGTAGCACTCATCGATAGGCGTATTGGTCCCGTAATAGGGCACGTGCTGATAGCTATAATCCCACACGTCTTCCAGCGCCCGCAGGTTGTGCTGAATATTCGGGTACTCGCCGTAGCAAATAAAGCCCCCGTTAGCCAGTGGCGGGTAAGGCGCTTCAAAATCGATTTTATCGTACGGGTTCACCTTCTTCTCCACATCGAGGTGGAAGCTGTTGGTGTAATACCCTTTGTCGGTGACGCCTTCGATCACGCCGAACTCAGCGGTGTCCAGACGGCAGAAGCGGTCGCAGAGATTTTCGCTCGGCGTGCTGTACAGGCTAAAGCCGTAGCCGGTCTCGTCTTTCCACTGGTCTACCGCTTCGCGCAGACGCTGAACGATGGCGACGCCTTTTTCACGCAGCGCTTCGCTATCGTACATAGGCTTATTGCCGAACAGCGCGTTGATGGTTTCATGGATACCGATATAGCCAAGAGAAATCGACGCGCGGCCGTTTTTGAAAATCTCCGAAACGTCGTCATCCGCTTTCAGGCGCACGCCGCAGGCCCCTTCCATATACAGAATCGGCGCAACGCGAGCCTTCACTCCTTCCAGACGGGCGATGCGGGTCATCAGCGCTTTACGCGCCAGCTGCAGACGCTCATCCAGAAGTTTCCAGAACACAGCTTCGTCGCCGCGGGCTTCCAGGGCGATGCGCGGCAGGTTGAGGCTGATAACGCCGAGGTTGTTGCGGCCATCGTGCACCTGTTCGCCGTCCTCGTTTTCCCACACGCCGAGGAAGCTGCGGCAGCCCATCGGGGTTTTGAACGAGCCGGTCACCTTCACGACCTGATCGTAGTTGAGGATATCCGGATACATGCGCTTGCTCGCGCACTCCAGCGCCAGCTGTTTAATGTCGTAGTTCGCGTCGCCAAACTTATGGTTCAGGCCGTCGCGAATGGCGAAGACCAGCTTGGGGAACACCGCCGTTTTGCGATTTTTACCGAGTCCCGCGATGCGATTGCGCAGAATGGACTGCTGAATCAGGCGCGATTCCCAGCTGGTACCGAGGCCGAAACCGAAGGTGACGAACGGCGTCTGACCGTTGGCGGTATGCAGGGTGTTCACTTCATATTCCAGCGACTGGAAGGCGTCGTAGCACTCTTTCTCGGTACGGGAACGGGCATAACCTTCGGCGTCGGGGATTTGCCACTCTTCGGCAATTTTACGGTGCTTATTGAAGCTTTCGGTAACAAACGGCGCCAGCACTTCATCGATGCGGTTGATGGTCGTGCCGCCATAAATATGGCTGGCGACCTGCGCGATAATCTGCGCCGTTACCGCGGTGGCGGTAGAGATGGACTTCGGCGGCTCAATCTCGGCGTTGCCCATTTTAAAACCCTGCGTCAGCATGCCTTTAAGATCGATCAGCATGCAGTTGAACATCGGGAAGAATGGCGAATAGTCGAGATCGTGATAGTGGATCAGGCCGCGCTCGTGCGCCATCACTACGTCATGCGGCAGCAGGTGCTGACGCGCATAGTGTTTAGCCACGATACCCGCCAGCAGATCGCGCTGGGTAGGAATGACTTTACTGTCTTTGTTGGCGTTCTCGTTGAGTAACGCCGAGTTGGTCTGCTCAACCAGGCCGCGAATTTCCTGGTTCAGACGACCGCGTTTTTCACGTTGGCTATCGCGGTCGTGGCGATATTCAATGTAGGCACGCGCCAGCTGCTTGTAAGGGCCGGACATCAGCTGATTCTCAACGGCGGTCTGGATCTCGTTGATATCAACCTGGGTACGGCCCTGCATTTGCTGGCTAACGACTTCTGCGACGGTGGCGCAATAGTCTGCGTCATCGACTCCCGCTGCTTTAGCTGCACGTAGAATTGCTTCATTAATGCGCTCTGACTTGAACGGCACTTTACAGCCATCGCGTTTCATCACATGCGGTGTCATGATCACTCCATACTTTTTATAGAACAGGTTATCCACAGAGGCGGAAGGTTAACCGAAGTCCCGGGGCGCTATAGCTGCCGCCGTTTCCCTCCGATCCCGGCCCTTTTTATCCACATCCCATCACCGCCCGGGTACGATGGGTTGTGGTGACATAATAGACTATTAATACAATATGTGGGGCCGGGGCGCATTTTAAGTTCTATATGTAGTGCTTTGCATCAAAGATGTTTGCAATTTTATTGATGCAGAACAAAGTAAAAAGAGGAGAGCAGGAATGATGGGCGCTTGCGCTTAATGTAAATTTATCCGCTTATAAAATAAGCAAAAATGGGGCCTGAACGCAGGAAATTCAGGCCCGATAGGGATAACGTCAGGCGAGCAGCGCGTCGTTAAGCAGGTCGACCAGCAGCAGCAGGGCGTAGCGGGCGGCTTGTGCATTCTCGGGCAGGGGCAGCAGCGCGGAGGCCATATTGCTTAATGAATGGTCGGCGGGAGTGAGGGCGAAAATTGTCGCTTCTTGTACCCGGGCCAGCAGGGTCGCGCCCTGCAAAATCGCATCGGCCTCGCCGGTTGCCAGCACCAGCAGAAGATGATCGTCACTAAGGGTACTGGCTATCATGCGCATCAGGGCGCTGTCCTGGCAGAGATTCATCACGATCCCGATGGAGAGCAACTGGTGCTGGAGCAGCGTGGCCAGCGCAATATCCTGTGCGCCAAGGGCGAAACAGTGTACGGCGCGGGCATTTTGCAGACGCGTGCGCAGCTTTTGCAGCGTAGATTCGGGGGTGCTTACCAGCTGTTGTTCCAGACTTGTGCTAATCAGGCTTAATTTGTCGCGCCACGCGGCGGGCAGCGCGGCGCTCTCTTCGTTTAGCCAACCGGTGCGCCGTTCGCAAGCCTGCGCCAGCTGCTTACGCAAATCACGAATATCCTCGCAGCCTACGGAGCGGGCAAAGCGGGTAATCGTGGCTGCGCTCACGCCAGCGCGCGCCGCCAGTTCATCAATCGAGGCGCTGGCGGTAAAACTTAAATTCTGCAGAATAAATGCCGCGACCTTCGATTCCTGAGCGCTTAAGCGAGTCATGCCTTCCTGTAACTGTCCTACGATATCCATGCTTTCAGCCTCTCTCTGCCACCGCCAGATTGAAAATATTTTTCAAATAATGATGGCTTTTTATACCACTTAATCACGCGTAATGCCTGGGATTATTGCTGATTCTGCTTTTTATGGGCAATTATAAGGGTGAAAAATAACGCCTCGATCACGTACATGAAAAAAAATTTCATATAGCCTTCTTCTGTACCCGCACCTCGCCCTATAGTCGATGGTGCCTGTTTAGCACTCGCTCAAGCAAAACCCATGGGAGGAATTATGCCACGTATTGTCCTGTGCTGCGCCGCCGGAATGTCCACCAGCATGCTGGTTAACAAAATGAAAGCCGAGGCGCAACAGCGCGCGCTGGCGCTGGAGATTTACGCTGTACCCGTCGCCGAGTTTGAGCGCGAGTTGCCCAATGCCGACGTGATTTTGCTGGGGCCGCAGGTGAAATATGAAGCGGCCCGGTTGACGGAGCTTGCTGCCCCGCACGGAAAAGCCGTGGCGGTGATCGACATGGCGGATTACGGCATGATGCGCGGGGCCGCCGTACTGGATAAAGCGCTCGCTCTGCTGAACCACTAACGCTTTCCCATCAACGCGTTCATTTCGCAAAGCCACTGCGGCCTTGCTCGGGGATCTGTACGCCAAAAATGAGGCCACTATGCAAGCATTGAAAATAGCTGTAATCGGCGGCGGCAGCAGCTATACGCCGGAACTTATCGAAGGCATCATCCTTCGCCATCAGCAGATTCCGGTCACGGAGCTGGCGCTGGTCGATGTTGACGCCGGGCGCGAGAAAGTGGCGATTATCGCCGCGCTGACCCAGCGTATGTTTAAGCGCCATGGCCTCGAACAGGTTAAGGTCAGCGTGCATTTCAGCCTGGATGAGGCCATTCGCGGCGCTAAATTTGTGCTGACTCAGCTGCGGGTTGGTCAGCTGGCGGCGCGGGCGGCGGATGAGCGTCTGGGGCTGAAGTATCAGCTGCTGGGCCAGGAAACTACCGGCGTCGGCGGATTTGCCAAAGCGCTGCGCACTATTCCGGTGATTTTACAGGTTGCCCGCAAGGTGGAAGCGCTGGCGCCCGATGCCTTTATCCTCAATTTTACCAATCCGGCCGGGATTGTGACGGAAGCGGTGAGTCGCTACAGCAGCGCCAAAATTATCGGCCTGTGCAACGTGCCCATCAATATGCAGCATATGATTGCCGGAATGCTGGACGCAAAAGAAGAGGAGGTTCGGCTGAGCTTCGCCGGGCTGAATCATATGGTCTGGGTACACAAGGTGATGCAGGGGCGGGAAGAGGTGACCAGCAAGGTCATCGACATGCTGTGTGACGGTCAATCGCTCTCGATGAACAATATTCAATCGCTGCCGTGGCCGGCGGAGTTTCTGCGGGCCCTGAAGGCGATCCCCTGTCCCTATCATCGCTATTACTGGCTGACGCCGGTGATGCTGGCGGAAGAGATTGAAGCGGCAAAAACCAAAGGCACCCGCGCAGAGCAGGTGATGAAGGTGGAACAGGAGCTATTTGATATCTATGCCCGGCCCGATCTGGATGAAAAGCCCGAACAGCTGAGCTTCCGCGGCGGTGCGTACTACTCCGAAGTGGCGGTGGAGCTGATTAACGCCATCTACAACAATCTTGGCAAGGAGATGGTCGTCAACACCCGCAACAACGGCGCGATTCACGGCTTCGATGATGATGCGGTGGTGGAAATTAACAGCATTATTGACGCGCAGGGCGCACGACCGCTGGCCTTTGGCGCGCTGCCGCCGATCATGAACGGACTGACGCAACAGGTGAAAGCCTTCGAGCGCTTGACGATTGAGGCCGCGGTCCACGGCTGCCGGGATAGCGCGCTGCTGGCGCTGGTGAGTAACCCGCTGGTCGGGAATGTGACCGATGCCCGGGCGCTGCTTGATGAGGTGTTAACCATCAACCGCCCCTGGTTAACGCAGTTTAACTAAACTTTTCCGCCTTCGGGGATACCATTATGTCTCGTACTTCATTTATTGAACGCTATGTCATGCCCGCCGCGCTGAAAATCGGCGGGCAGAAGCATGTCCTGTCGGTACGTGACGGCATTATCCTTAATATGCCGTTTATGCTGATCGGTTCGTTTTTCCTGATATTCGCTTATCTGCCGATCCCCGGTTATGGTGAGCTGATGGCCAGCGTGTTTGGCGATGCCTGGCGCGATAAGATGCTGTACCCGGTCAAAGCGACCTATGACATCATGGCGCTGCTCTCCGCCTTCGGCATTGCCTACCGGCTGGCGGAGAAATATCGCACCCTGGATCCGCTAAGCGCCGGGGCGATGTCGCTGGTGGCGTTTGTGATGACGATCCCCCAGGTGACGCTCTTTACGCCGGCAGACGGTTCAGCGGCGCAAATCGTCAAAGGCGTGCTGCCGGTGGGGATGATTGGCAGCCAGGGACTGTTTGTGGCGATTGTGATTTCGCTGCTCTCTACAGAGATTTATCGCCTGGTGGCCAGCCGTAATCTGGTGATCCGCATGCCGGACGGCGTACCGCCCGCGGTGGCGAAATCTTTTCTCGCCCTGATCCCCGGTTTCTGCGTGCTGGCCGTGGTGCTGGCGCTGCGCCTGATCGTTGAAGCTTCGCCGTTCGGCGATATCAATAGCATGATTACCACCCTTATCGGTATTCCCATGTCGCACGTCGGCGGTTCGCTGCCGGGGATGATTATCTCGGTGATCCTGATTGGTATCCTGTGGACCCTGGGGCTGCACGGCGACACCATTGTGCTGGTGTTTATTCGCCCGGTCTGGCTGTCGAATATGTCGGAAAACCTGGAAGCGTTTCAGAATGGACTGCCGATCCCGCATATCATTACCCAGCAGTTTTATGATCTGTGGATTGCGCCCGGCGGTACCGGTGCGCTGCTGGGGCTGGTGATTTTTATGCTGCTGCGCAGCCGTAGCCAGCAGATGAAACAGCTGGGAAAAATCGCCGCGCCGGGGGCGCTGTTTAATATCAGCGAGCCGATGGTATTCGGCATTCCGCTGGTGATGAACCCGTACTTCTTCTTGCCGTTTATTTTGACGCCGGTCCTGCTGGTGATTGTCTCGTATACCGCGATGGCCACCGGGCTGGTGATGAAGCCGGCGGGGATTGCGCTGCCGTTTACCACGCCTATTTTTATGAGCGGCTATCTGGCGACCGGAGGGCATATTTCCGGCGCGGTGCTGCAGGTGGTGAACCTGGCGATCTCGCTGGTGATCTATTATCCGTTCTTCCGGGTATGGGATCGCCTGAAGGCGAAAGAAGAGCAGGCGTCCGCGCAGCCGGAGGCCAGCGCGACGCTGTCGGCGGCTGACCGTATTTAAAGCGTATTCCCGGAGGCGGCGCTTGACGCGCCTGCCCGGGCTACCGGCCCGCAGACGGCTGTGAATCGGTAGCCCGGCTAAGCGTAGCGCAAGCCGGGGAGGGGGTTACGCCTGCAGCCACCATACCGCTTCAAACGGGCGCAGGGTCATATCGGCAGGGCGGTTCGCCACTTCCGCGTAGTTGCTCATGAGCGTCCGCCAGTCGCCGCTCATGGCTTCCGGCTGCCAGCGCTGGAACTCGCGGCTCAGGTTCGCCACGACGACCAGCGTTTGTCCCTGCCACTGACGGCGGTAGCACCACAGCGACGGATGTTCCGGCAGCAGGTCCTGGTAATCGCCCCAGGTCAGCACCGGCGTGCTCTTGCGCAGCGCAATCAGCTGCTGATAGGCATAAAACACGGATTCCGGGTCCGCCAGCGCTGCTTCGGCGTTAATCTCGCGATAGTTGTCGCACAGCGCAATCCACGGCTCGCCTGCGGTGAATCCGCCGTTTTCACCGCGGTTCCACTGCATGGGCGTGCGGCTGTTATCGCGCGATTTACTGGCCAGAATCGCCAACAGTTCATCCGCGTTCCGGCCCTGAGCCGCGCGTTCGATATACATGTTGTGGCTCTCAACGTCGCGATAATCGGTGATGCGCGTAAAGTGCGGATTAGTCATGCCAATCTCTTCGCCCTGATAAATATAGGGCGTGCCCTGCATGCCGTGCAGCACCATCGCCAGCATTTTCGCCGCCGGGACGCGGTATTCCCCTTCATCACCGAAACGGGAGACGATGCGCGGCTGATCGTGATTACACCAGAACAGCGCGTTCCAGGCGCGATTGTGCATTCCCTGCTGCCAGTGCCTGAACAGTGATTTCAACGCCACGAAATCCGGGCGCGCCAGCTCCCACTTTTTACCGCCAGGATAGTCTACCTTCAGGTGGTGGAAGTTAAAGGTCATCGATATTTCGCTGCCGTCGAGCGCCGCGTACTTCTGGCAATGCTCAAGGGTGGTAGAGGACATTTCGCCCACCGTCATCAGGTTGCGCGGGGTAAAGACATCGCGGCTCATCTCCTGCAAAAATTCGTGCGCTCGCGGACCGTCGGTATAAAAGCGGCGGCCGTCGCCCGCGGTATCGGACGGGAAGGTCTGGTCTTTGGAGATAACATTGATCACGTCGAGGCGCAGGCCATCGACGCCGCGATCGGCCCAGAATTCGCAGACTTTTTTCAGCTCCGCGCGCACCGCCGGATTTTCCCAGTTCAGATCCGCCTGCTCAACGGCGTACAGATGCAGATAGTACTGCTCGCTTTCGGCGTGCCACTGCCAGGCGTTGCCGCCAAACTTAGATTGCCAGTTGTTCGGCGGCGTGGTCGGTTCGCCGTCGCGCCAGATATAGAACTGACGATACGGGCTCTCTTTGTTGAGCGCTTCGCGGAACCAGGCGTGCTCGGTCGATGTGTGGTTCAGCACCATATCCAGCACGATACGAATTCCTCGCGCCTTCGCCTGGGCCACCAGCTCGTCGAAATCGTCGAGCGTGCCGTAGGCGGGATCGATAGCGGTATAGTTGGCCACATCGTAGCCGTTATCCACCTGCGGCGAGACGTAAAACGGCGTCAGCCAGATAGCGTCAACGCCGAGCTTTTGCAGATAGTCGAGGCGGGAGGTGACGCCGCGCAAATCGCCGGTGCCGGTCCCGGTGGTGTCCTGGAAACTCTTTGGATAGATTTGATAAATAACGCCGTTTTGCCACCAGAGGGGAAGGGTATTCATATTGCGTTCCTGCTACAAAAAAGGGGGGCGACAGCGCGCCCCGGAAATAAGACGTCAGACAATCTGTAAGGTGCCCTGGCGAAATTTGCGCTGGTAAACGACCGTCGTCAGGACAATCGGCACAATCACGGCAATGGCCATCGCCAGTGCGTAAACCTGCCAGTAGGTGGGTTGAATAGAGAGAATGCCCGGCAGGCCACCGACGCCGATGCCGTTGGCCATCACACCGTTCAGTCCGCACAGCAGCCCGGCAAGACCGGAGCCGACCATCGCGCAAAGCATCGGGAAGCGGTATTTCAGATTGATACCGTACATAGCGGGTTCCGTCACGCCGAGATAGGCGGAAATGGCGGCCGGAACGGAGATTTCGCGTTCGTTCTGTTTACGGCTGGCGATGATTATCCCCACCACTGCCGACGCCTGAGCGATGTTGGACAACGCAATCAGCGGCCATACCGGCGTACCGCCCATGCTTTGAATCATCTGCATATCGATGGCGAGCGTGGTCTGATGGACTCCGGTGATCACCAGCGGGGCGTACAGGAAGCCGAACAGCGCGGCGCCAATCGGCGCAAAGCTGCCGGTTAAAAGATGACGCACGGCCCAGGCCACGCCGTCGCCAATCATGCGGCCAACCGGTCCGATAAAGGCGTGCGCGAGGAAGACCGCCAGGATCAGCGAACAGACCGGCACGATCACCAGGTAAAGATAGTCAGGCACGATGCGTTTCAGCCGCGTTTCAATAAAGCCGAGCGCCAGCCCCGCCATCAAGGCCGGAATCACCTGCGCCTGGTAGCCGACTTTCTCAATCGTAAACAGGCCGAAGTTCCATACCTCCGGCACCTGCTGACCCAGCAGGTAGGCGTTCATCAGCTGCGGAGAAACTAACGTAACGCCCAGCACGATGCCGAGGATCGGCGTGCCGCCTATTTTCTTTACCGCAGACCAGCAGATACCCACCGGCAGGTAGAAGAAGATCGCCTCGCCAATCAGCCACAGGAAGTCATAAAGGGTTTTCAGCGACGGATGCATCTGCGCCAGCGTCTGGCCGTTGCTCATTGGCAGATCGCCGATCACGTTGCGGAAGCCTAAGATCAGGCCGCCGCTGATCAGCGCAGGTAGCAGCGGGAAGAAGATCTCCGCGAAATGTGAAATGAGCTGTTCATGCCACTTCATATTCTGGCGTGCGGCTTTTTTGGCCTGCTCTTTATCCGCGCTGGCCTGGCCGGTGGTCGCCAGTAGCGCTTTATAGTAGTCGCCAACCTCGGTACCGATCACCACCTGGAACTGACCGGCGTTGGTAAAGCAGCCCTTCACCATGCGTAGTTGTTCAATTTCTTTCGGTTTGGCAATGGCTGGATTATTCAGCACAAAGCGCAGACGGGTAATACAGTGGCTGACGGTGGCGATATTATCGCGTCCGCCCACCAGTTCGATAAGTTTATCGATGTCCTGCTGATTTACTTTACTCATGATGAGGCCTCATGACCGAGGGGAGAGGTTGCATTTAACTTGCAGCGGATCCTACTCGCTCCGTTTGAATTGCAAAATGGGAACGTTCCCGAAACGCAGCGAAGATCACATAAATCGTTAAGACTGGCTTAATTCAGTACGGCGGGAATGACGATTTGACGAGGCTCCCGACTGCCGGCGATCTGCTCGATCAGCTGCTTAGCCGCCTGGCGTCCGGACTCGGCGTAGCCGGGATCGACGGTCAGGATCTCCGGGTGGAGAAATTTCATCAGCGGCGTGCTGCCGACGCTGGCAAGCTGGAGATGATCGATACCCTGTTGCTGGAGATATTTGCTGGCCCCCAGCGCGAGGGTGTCGGTGGCGCAGACCAGCGCGCTGGTTTCAGCCGACAGCAGGCAGACGACGTTTTCGTAGCCCTGCTTCATGCCCAGGCCCGGCAGCGCGGCAAGGGGCGAGAGGTGCTTTTGACGGCAGAAATCGAGGTAGGCCTGGTGGCGGCGCTGCCCGGTGGTGACGTCGCTGTGCGGAACGCCGAGGAAGCTAATGTGGCGATGCCCGCGATCGTACAGGCGCTGCATCAGCATCCTGATCGACCCTTCATCGTCATAGCACACGGAGGCGATGCCCGGCGCGTCGCGGGCCAGCAGCACCAGCGTCTCCCGCCACGGGGTGAGCATCTCTTCATGGATGCCGGTAAAACCAAACAGCACCACGCCGTCGATATTGCGCCGGGCGAGCATGCCGAGATGCTCCTCTACCAGCGCCGGGGAGAACTGGCTTTCCATCATAATCGGATCGTAGCCCTGCTCGTAAAAGGCGGGCAGCATGGTCTGGACGGCAAGGTTTTCCGACAATGAATCCAGACGCGTGACGATAATCGCCACCACTTTGTCGCTTTGGCCGCGCATCGCCCTGGCAGAACGAGAGGGTGAAAAACCGTGCTGCTGCATCACCGCTTCGACTCGCTCGCGAGTGCGTTCGCTAACGCCGCTTTCGTTATTAAGCACGCGCGATACCGTCGATTTCCCGACGCCGCTTAAGCGCGCGATATCTTTGATGGTCAGCCGGTTTTGCATGCAGGGTTCTCGTTGTAGTCCGCTTAAAGTGAGCCTAATGCTACTCAACGAAACCACAATGAGCAAAGTCTGGTTTACGTCTGGTTTAGTTGCCGGGGGGTATCATCGCCATAATAGCCACAAATAGATTATCGGTGACGTTATAATTCGCGCCGTTTGTATTCATTTACCGGAGATTTTATGGACCCCGATCCCACTCCTCATCCTCGATGGAGCTACCACTTTTTCCGGTAAATCTGCTTAGCGCTGCTTTACCGGAAGCGTAAAGCAGCGATGTCTTTGATGTCCCTGCCATAAAAATAATATGCCTGACAGGTAAGGTTGACTTGCGCCTGTCGTTAGCGCTGCGTTCGCTCGTGCGAGCGCGGAGGGACCGTTTATGTTGAAAAATTTTACCCGCCAGCTGTTCGCCCAGCTTGGCCGCCATTTACCGCATCGTTTAGTCCAGCGCGATCCGCTTCCTGATGCCCGCAATATGGCGAGCGCGCCGATCCCCGATTCTCTTGGCAAGCAGTGCCTGAACGTCGCGGCAATGGATGAGAACGAAATCTGGCGCGCTTTCGCCAGCCATCCGGAAGGGCTCAATGCAGGCGAAGTGGCGCAGAAAATCGCCCGGTATGGCGAAAACCAGATCCCGGCGCAGAAGCCGTCACCCTGGTGGGTGCATCTGTGGAGCTGCTATCGCAACCCCTTCAACCTGCTGTTGACCGTCCTGGGTATCGTCTCCTACTCGACGGAAGATCTGTTTGCCGCGGCGGTCATCGCCCTGATGGTGGGGATCTCCACGCTGCTGAACTTTATCCAGGAAGCCCGCTCGACCAAAGCGGCGGACGCCCTGAAGGCGATGGTCAGCAATACCGCGACGGTACTGCGGGTGGTGAATGAGCAGGGTGAAAGCCGCTGGTGCGAGCTGCCCATCGACCAGCTGGTGCCGGGGGATATCGTTAAGCTATCGGCGGGAGACATGATCCCCGCAGATCTGCGCGTTCTTCAGGCGCGCGATCTGTTTGTCGCCCAGGCGTCGTTGACCGGTGAATCGCTGCCGGTTGAAAAAGTCGCCCGTACCCGCGACCCGCTGCAGACGAACCCGCTGGAGTGCGACACTCTGTGCTTTATGGGCACCAACGTGGTGAGCGGTTCGGCGCAGGCGATTGTTTTCGCCACCGGCGGCGGTACCTGGTTTGGTCAACTGGCTGGCCGCGTCAGCGAGCAGGAAAGCGAGCCGAACGCCTTTCAGAAAGGGATCAGCCGGGTCAGCATGCTGCTGATCCGCTTTATGCTGGTGATGACGCCGGTTGTGCTGCTGATTAACGGCTATACCAAAGGCGACTGGTGGGAGGCGGCGCTGTTCGCGCTCTCCGTCGCGGTGGGCCTGACCCCGGAGATGCTGCCGATGATCGTCACCTCGACCCTGGCGCGCGGGGCGGTGAAGCTGTCAAAACAGAAAGTGATCGTCAAGCACCTCGACGCGATACAGAACTTTGGCGCGATGGACATTCTGTGCACCGATAAAACCGGTACCCTGACGCAGGATAAAATCGTGCTGGAGAACCACACCGATGTCTCCGGCAAGGTGAGCGAACGCGTGCTGCATACGGCCTGGCTGAACAGCCACTATCAGACCGGACTGAAGAATCTGCTCGATACCGCAGTGCTGGAAGGCGTTGAACAGGAGTCGGCGCGCGGGCTGGCGGAACGCTGGCAGAAAGTGGATGAGATCCCGTTCGATTTTGAGCGTCGCCGCATGTCGGTGGTGGTGCAGGAGCAGAGCAACGTTCATCAACTGATCTGCAAAGGGGCGCTGCAGGAGATCCTCAACGTCTCGACCCAGGTGCGCTATAACGGCGACATCGTACCGCTGGACGACACCATGCTGCGGCGCATCCGTCGGGTGACCGACAGCCTCAATCGTCAGGGATTGCGCGTGGTGGCGGTGGCGACGAAGTATCTGCCCGCCCGCGAAGGCGACTACCAGCGCGCGGATGAATCCGACCTGATCCTTGAAGGCTATATCGCTTTCCTGGACCCGCCGAAAGAGACCACAGCCCCGGCGCTGAAAGCGCTGAAGGCCAGCGGTATTACGGTCAAAATCCTGACCGGAGACAGCGAGCTGGTGGCGGCCAAAGTCTGCCACGAAGTAGGTCTGGATGCGGGTGAAGTGGTCATCGGCAGCCAGGTTGAAGCGCTGAGCGATGATGAACTGGCCGAGCTGGCAAAACGTACCACCCTGTTTGCGCGCCTGGCGCCGTTGCACAAAGAGCGTATCGTGACTCTGCTGAAACGCGAAGGACACGTGGTGGGATTTATGGGCGACGGCATTAACGACGCCCCGGCGCTGCGCGCGGCGGATATCGGTATTTCCGTCGACGGCGCCGTGGACATTGCTCGTGAAGCGGCGGATATCATCCTGCTGGAGAAGAGCCTGATGGTGCTGGAAGAGGGAGTTATTGAAGGCCGCCGGACCTTCGCTAATATGCTCAAATACATCAAAATGACCGCCAGCTCCAACTTCGGCAACGTGTTCAGCGTGCTGGTGGCCAGCGCCTTCCTGCCGTTCCTGCCGATGCTGCCGCTGCATCTGCTGATCCAGAATCTGCTGTACGATGTCTCCCAGGTCGCCATTCCGTTTGATAACGTTGACGATGAGCAGATCCGTAAACCGCAGCGCTGGAACCCGGCGGATCTCGGGCGCTTTATGGTCTTCTTTGGGCCGATCAGTTCGATATTCGATATTCTGACGTTCTGCCTGATGTGGTGGGTGTTCCACGCCAATACGCCGGAACATCAGACCCTGTTCCAGTCCGGCTGGTTTGTGGTGGGCCTGCTGTCACAGACGCTGATCGTGCATATGATCCGCACGCGGCGGATCCCCTTTATCCAGAGCCGCGCGGCCTGGCCGCTGATCGTGATGACGCTGCTGGTCATGGTGGTTGGGGTAGCGCTGCCGTTCTCACCGCTGGCGGGGTATCTACAGCTTCAGGCGCTGCCGTTAAGCTACTTCCCATGGCTGATTGCTATCCTGGCGGGCTATATGACCCTGACCCAAATGGTTAAGGGCTTTTACAGCCGTCGCTACGGCTGGCAGTGAGCGAGGCGCTTTACGAGCAGAAACAACAAAGGCAGCCACGGGCTGCCTTTGTTCATACTGTCTACGATTAGCGACGAATAGCGATCGCTTCAATCTCAATCTTCACGTCTTTCGGCAGACGCGCCACTTCCACGCAGGAGCGCGCCGGGAAGGTGGCGTTGTGCTCGGTGAAGAAGGCTTCATACGCAGCGTTAACGGTTGCGAAATCGTTGAGGTCTTTCACGAAAACGGTGGTTTTAACGATATCGTCCACTTTCAGGCCCGCGGCTTCGACGATAGCTTTCACGTTCTCCAGCGACTGACGCGCCTGAGCTGCAACCTCTTCCAGCACGCTGCCGGTTTTCGGGTCTACCGGGATCTGCCCGGAAGTGATGATCATGTTACCCAGATCAACGCCCTGAACGTACGGGCCGATGGCTGCTGGCGCATTTTCCGTCGCGATAGTTTTAGACATGAGTTCTCCTGAAATATTTAAATGTAATCAGACTGGCGTGGGCCATTATAAAGAGTGCTGGCTGCTTTATCATTAAGCAGGCCGCATTTTGCGAAGGAGAAAAGCGGATAACGCAGGGCGCTATCCGCATAAGGCGTGAGCCGCCGGGAGAATTATTGGGCGACTTCGGTCCAGGCCATCGCCCAGTCAGAGCCAACCCCCGGCTCGTACTGGCTGGCGTGTTGGCTCCACTGCACGCAGTAGCCGCTGTAGGGGAACGGACGACATTGGTACACTTTGCCATTTTTAGGCTGCATGACCTTCGTTCCCGCCGTATAGCTTTTCAGGTTATCCGGGAAGGTATAATCGTAGTTTCCCGCAGGCGCTGGCGTTGGTTCGCTCTTCTCTTCCAGCATCAGGTTGATCACACCCTGGCTGATGATGGCGCCCTGCGCATTACTGGCTGAGTAGCGCAGCATATGATGGCCTGCCTGAACGTTGGTCAGTGGAATCGATAACGCCAGAGAGCGATTATCTATCGTTTGCTGGAGACTCCCTTTCTCTGCACCCGCATGATCGCTGACGACGGCGGTGAGATGCATTTCGCCTTTGGCCGCGGCGTTGAAAGTCACCGTTGCTTTGCCGTTTTCGATGTGGGTTACGGCGACGTTGCTGAGGCTCAGGGATTCTTTCGCGGTATCGTCCGCTTGCGATTCGCTATAACTCAGCGTGACGCTTTGCAACGCGCTGCCTTGCGGCGCATACACCTGGTTAACGCCATAGATGGGATTAATGTTGCCACTGCCGTCTTTTACTCCGGCACGCAGGCTATCATGGTGTGCGGTATTAATGACTTCCGCCAAATCGTAAGACCATTGGCTGGATTTCCCTTGCGCTTCGCTGGCAATAGTCAATTCCGTTTGCAGCGAATGAACCTCTCCGCTGGCATTAAAGAAATGGGCAATGACTTTATCACCAGCATGAAGATCTTTTCCGCTCAGCTGACCGGTAAGCTGCGTTGTCCAGAGGGAACTGTTCTCAGCGTCATCGCCGGTACCGCCAAAATCGACGTCAATGGCCTGATAAAAACTATTTGCCGTATCGGCGATTTCCCAGACTGCATAAATAACCTGATAACCGGTACGCTCTGGCACATTACATGAGTGGGTGACCTCAATAGCCGGCGTCATGCCGTTACCGTCAATTTGACAGAAGGGCTTACTTTCAAAATCGCTGCGCGTCAGCGGCTTATTTTGGTCCCAGTTCTGTTTGGTTATGTAATAACGCCAGTTGGTAGTTTTATGGGGGGCAGAATGGTGCCAGATGAAGTTATTTTCCCCGCTCTTTATTGCGCTTTTAGCCCAGCGAGTCGGGCTCTGGCTATCAAGCTGCGAGAAGTTGGCTTTACCCGCGCTGGCCAGCTGACCGTCCGGCGGCATTGCGCCTTCAGGAAAACCGCTCGCTTGCTCAACGCTTTGCGGCTCCCACTGTACTGAACCGCAGTCGCTGTTTTTGCCTGTATTACATTGATAGGCCCGACTGGGCGGAAACGCCACGTAGCCATGAGCCAACGCCGAGGAGGTAAATAATAATGCGGCGGTATATATCGATAATTTCTTCAGTTGCATAATTCATCCAGTGAACAATGATTAATTATTGGAAAGCGTTTATGCAGTGTATAAAGCGAAAAATACCGGAGCAATATCGATGATATTTAATGATGAATATAAATAATGACTCATTTTAGCAATGAGGTGAGACGATCGTAAATGATAATAAACTGAGATAGAGTGATGCCTTTTCAAACGAACATTGAAATGGCAGCCGCGCGTTTAATGTATATGATGCTTTCAGGAACAGGCCCCTTTTCGGGGCTGCTCCTGATGACGCTAATAAATTTAGTTTGCCAGCACGACATGATGTGAAAATTCTTTTTCACAGTATTTGCACTTCAGCGCGATATCGTTTTCACGTTTCTTCACCGCAAAGCTGGAGGACACCGGCTCGGCGTGGCTGATGCAGTTGCTGTTCGGGCATACCAGCACGTTATTGATACGGTCCGGCAGATTCGGTCGGGATTTACCAACGACTTCATACTCATCAATGCGGTTCACCGTGGCCTGAGGCGCATACAGGGATAGCTGGTTGACCTGCTCATCGGTCAGGAAGGTGTTCTCAATTTTGATTAAATCCTTACGGCCCATTTCGCCTGACGGCAGGTTCAGGCCGATGGTGATGCGCTGATCCGTTTCGGTTAGTTTGAACAGCGTCAGCAGCTTAAAACCGACCTGCGCCGGGATATGGTCGATAACGGTGCCACGTTTGATGGCTTCTACCTGTAATTTATTGTCGTGTGTCATCTTTATTTCCCCTTACAGTGCCAGATCGCTATTCAGTACCAGCGCCAGTAACGCCTGGCGCGCGAAGATGCCGTTGCCCGCCTGCTGGAAGTACCAGGCGTACGGCGTTTTATCAACATCGGTGGTAATTTCGTCAATGCGCGGCAGCGGATGCAGCACCTTCATATTCTCACGGGCGCCTTCCAGGTCGGCGGCGCGCAGAACAAACTGCGCCTTGACGTTGGCATATTCTGACGGGTCGAGACGCTCTTTCTGTACGCGAGTCATATACAGAATGTCCACCTCTTCCATCACCTCTTCAATCGCGTTATGCAGGCTCCAGGCAATGCCTTTTTCGTCGAGCATATCGAGAATGTACTGCGGCATGGCCAGCGCGTCCGGCGCGATAAAGTAGAAGCGATTGCCGTTAAATTTCGCCAGCGCCTGCGTCAGGGAGTGGACGGTACGGCCATACTTCAGGTCGCCGACCATCGCCACGTTAAGATTTTCCAGACGGCCCTGCGTCTCCTGAATGGTGAAGAGATCGAGCAGGGTCTGCGTCGGATGCTGGTTAGCGCCATCGCCGGCGTTGAGTACCGGAATACCGCCGGAGAACTCGGTCGCCAGGCGCGCCGCGCCTTCCTGCGGGTGGCGCATCACGATAGCATCGACGTAGGTGCTGATGACCGAGATGGTGTCGGCCAGGGTTTCGCCTTTTTTGCCCAGCGAGGTGTTGCTGCTGTCTGAGAAACCGACCACGCTGGCGCCCAGGCGGTGCATGGCGGTTTCAAAAGACAGGCGTGTGCGGGTCGACGCTTCAAAAAAGCAGCTGGCAATCACTTTATGCTTGAGCAGCTCCGGCTGTGGATTTGCTTTCAGTTTTGCAGCGGTCGCCAGTACCAGTTCAAGGTCTTCGCGGCTGAGATCGTTTATGGAAATGATATGTTTTTGGAATAGCGGGTTAGCCATGTTTATCTCCTGACGCCTGGGCAAAAAAAAAGCCCCTTAAAAAAGGGGCTTTACGAATACGGATGCAACGGAAAGGAAAAACGGCAGGCCAGCGTCTGTTTTCAGACGCGGTAAGACGCGATGTCGTACACACTGAACCATAATTCCTCCCGGCAAAACGGGTGGCATTATACGCAGCTCATTTTTCGGATCAAGCGATTAATCCACAAACAGGTAAACGTTTGCCTGGGTAATCATGCGTTAACGCAAAAAACCCGTAAAAAGTGGTGGTATGGCAGTCAGAAGGGGGGTATAAAACCTGAAAATGAAAAGCTGTTTTACATTTGAGGTTACTATGATCGTTGGAAATATTCACCATCTGCAAAGCGGGTTGCCGGAGCCTCTGCGCAAAGCTATTGAATACGTGAAAGCCCATGTCACCGACGCGACGCCGCTGGGTAAACATGATATTGACGGTAACAATCTGTTTTATCTCATTTCTGAAGATACTACCGAGCCGATGGCCGACCGCCGCGCCGAGTATCACGCCCGCTACCTGGACATCCAGATTGTATTGAAAGGTCAGGAGGGCATGACCTTTAGCGTTCTCCCTGCCGGCGAGCCGGATACCGACTGGCTGGCGGATAAAGACATCGCTTTCCTGGCTGAAGGGGCGCAGGAAAAAACCGTGATTCTCAGCGAAGGCGACTTTGTCGTGTTCTATCCCGGCGAAGTGCATAAGCCGCTATGCGCGGTTGGCGCACCGGCGAAGGTGCGCAAAGCGGTTGTGAAGATGCTGATGGTTTAGTTGACGAGCGTATTTTTACCCAAGGCTAGCAATTGTCGTCTTGTGACCATTGTTAGCCTTTGTTTTTTCTAGCTATTCCCAATTTTTTACTTCTTATTCCCTCTCATTTGATGCTTCAGCCAAATGCTCATACCGCGCGCATTGTGCAAATTTTGATGGCGATCTCATTAATACGTTATATAACGTATTAATGTTGTTTCCGTTAATTTGAACAATCAATAGTGAGATGTGGAGTTATTAATATATGAATACTAAAGAAATAATTAATGCCGTTGCGAAAGAGATAGAAGATAAAGGCGGAATCCGCCAGGTGTTCCTTGTGGCCTGCGGTGGGTCATTAGTGGATATGTATCCGGCTAAATACTTTCTTGATAGCGAGGCGACAACGCTTCATGTCGGCATGTATACCGCCAATGAGTTTGTCTACGCGACGCCAAAAACGTTGGGGGTGAATTCGCTGGTTATCGTCTGTTCGCACGGGGGCAACACGCCAGAATCCGTCGCTGCGGCTAAGCTTGCACAGCAGCATCAAGCGCATACTATTACGCTGACTCACAACGCTCAGGCACAGCTGATCGAATACGCCAGCCACAACATTCTCTATGCCTGGGGTAACGATACTAATGTGGTCGATAATCCGATGGCGATTATCCTCAATCTGTGCGTTGATACGCTGCAGCAGGTTGAAGGTTTCGATAATTACGCTGACTTCCAACAGGGAATGGCCCAAATTAATGGCGTCATTGCTCATGGCCGTCAGCAGGTTGCGGATCGCTGCCAGCGTTTTGCCCAAAAATATCAGGATGAAAAACTCTTCTATATCCTCTCCAGCGGAGCTTCTTACGGCCATGCTTATGGTTTTGCTATCTGCTCACTAATGGAAATGCAATGGCTACATGCCGCACCTATTCACTCCGGTGAGTACTTCCACGGGCCTTTCGAAGTTACGGATAAAGAGACGCCGTTTATTTTATTAATGAACGAAGGCCGTACGCGGGCGATGGATGAGCGAGCTTTGGTCTTCCTCACCAAGTATGCAGAGAAAGTGGAAGTCGTTGATGCTAAAGAACTGGGGATCGGGGTTCTCCCTCCGTCAGTCGTGGAGTTTTTCAACCCGGTGCTGTTTTACAGCATCATGTGTGAATATCGTTCTGCGCTTGCCGACATTCGTCAGCATCCATTGGATACCCGCCGCTATATGGGGCTGGTGGAATACTAAGGGGAATTATGATGAATGTGATTGGAATTGGCGATAACGTCGTCGATAAATACGCCCATACTCAGACCATGTATCCCGGTGGAAATGCGTTGAACTTTGCCGCTTATGCGGCCATGTTGGGACACAATGCGGCCTATCTGGGGATTTTTGGTAATGATGCCGCTGCGGAGCACGTTATGCAGGTGCTGGATAAAGTTGGCGTCAAGTGGCCCCACTGTCTGCAGGTGGCCGGGGAGAACGGCTGTGCGCAGCTGAAAATCGAAGAGGGAGAACGGATATTTCTTGGTTCGAACGCCGGGGGGATTCGTAAGACAACTTCGATGGATTTTATTTTTCAGCATGAGCAATACCTGCGTGAGTTTGATCTGATCCATAGCGGTTGTTATAGCTACATGGAGACGCAATTACCTCAGTTACGCAAGCTCAACATTCCTGTCTCTTTCGATTTTTCAGATGACTTTGTACTGGAGCAGGCGCTGCCGCTGTGCCGTTACGTCGACTTCTCATTCTTCTCATGCGCTGACTACAGCCTGGCGCAAACGCGTGAAATTGTGCAACAGGCGCAGGCCAGCGGGAGTCGCATTGTCTGCGCGACGCGTGGGGATGAAGGCGCGATTTTATTTGACGGGCAGGATTGGTATCAGCAGGCGCCCGATTACGTCACTCCAGTCGATACAATGGGCGCAGGTGATGCTTTTATTACCGCTTTCGTTTGCCATTTTCTGGCCCAACCTACGGGTAACAAGCGCGAAGCGATTACCAATAGCCTGCAAAAAGCAGCAGCTTTCTCGGCACAAATTTGCCTGAAAGAAGGGGCGTTTGGCTACGGGACTCACTACTAACCTATAACGCCCTCTCTCATTTTTCCGTACTGATTTCCGTCCGCTTGCCGGGCGGAAACGGGGATTCGTGCGCTTTTTCCGTGAGGAAAGAATTATGCATAGTGAAGCTGCTGATTTGATTTTACGTTCTGATGCAATTTTTACTGCTGCCAGAAATGAGCTATTTAGCGGATATGTCGTCATTAAAAATGGCGCTATCGCGGCGATAATAGCGAATGGGGAAGATATTCAACCCTGGAGAGGTGAAAGTACTCGCTTTATCGAACTTGGCGATCGCCTGATTTGTCCGGGATTTTGCGATAATCACACGTTTTTTACCGGTTATATGAGCATGCGGCGTGGCGTCGATCTCCATGCCGCCCGCGACAGTAATCATGCTCTTGAACTACTACAGGCTGCAGAAAATCTTCTCCCTGAGGGGAAAAGCCTCTATGGCTGGGGCTGGTCTGTTGCCCGTTGGGGAGCGGTGCCTGATGCCAGGTTACTGGATGACGCTTTCCCGCAGAGGCCGGTTGTCGCCATTAACGATGACAAAAGCTATTGCTGGATGAACCGTGCCGCCGTGGAGCTTTATGGCTTTACCGCTGAAGAGTGCAGCGCGGAGGCGAGAATCGCATTATTGGATGAGATGCTGGCTGATACCGCACAGTTAAAAAAAGAAATGCGGGCATTTATGACCCGACTTGCCGGACAGGGAATCACGGCGATAAAAGACGTTTGTTTCAACGATGCGCCGCGGTTGATGAATGCCTGGGATGAACTGGAAAAAGAGGATGCGCTGTCGCTGAGGGTGAGCATTGTTTCTCAGCCCGTATCTGCGCCTGTCGATCTTGCTTTCGGTGAACAGGCCCGACGCCGCTTTCATTCGCCATGGCTGCGGTTTCATGGTTTTAAATTTATGGTCGATGGCGTTATTGCCGATCATACCGGCGATATGATTTACCCCTATGCCGATCGTCCCGGCACGAACAATGAAAGGCCCGTTGACTATGATGCCCTGCGCCAGCAGGTTTTGCTGGCTGATGCTCGTGGATTCAACTGCTGTATGAATGCGGAGGGCGATGCCGCAATTCGCCGCTGTATAGATATTTTTGCCGAATGCCGTCAGCGTCACCCGCAGAGTGTGATCAGACATTCTCTGAGCGATCTGGAATGCCCGCATCCAAACGATATTCCCAGAATGGCTGAGCTCGGCCTCTTTGCCGAAGTTTATGCACAAATTCTGCTCCTTAACCCCTGCGAAGCCGAAGCCTATATGCGCGAACGCTATGGCGAAGAGCGCGAAGCGCAATTCTACGATTATGCCGCACTATTCGGGGCTGGCGTAACGGTCACTATTGGTACCGATCTGCCCCTGTTTATTCCTTCTGTTCCTGACGCGATGTATGCCGCCTGCTGTCGCCAGTTCCCTGATGGTTCACCCGTGAATGGCTGGTACCGCGAACGCGGAATGACACGACAGCAGCTCTTAACGGCCTGGACGTTGAATAGTGCTCGACATCACGGCATGGAAGATATGACCGGTAGCCTTGAGCCGGGGAAACGTGCGGATATCGCGGTTTTTGACCGTAATTTGTTGAGCTGCCCGAATGATGAGTTACGGACTTCCACCGTTGTACTGACCCTGGTGGATGGCCGTATTACCCATGACCTTCTGTGACTCTAAAAATGCCGAATGACGGCGAACATAATATAAACATCTTACCGAGGCGGATTATGCGTATTGCAAAAATAAAGTGGGCGATGCCACACTGCTACGCTCTGATTTTCTTCATTATTATATTAGTAGCGCTGCTGACATGGTGTATTCCCAGCGGCAGTTTTGATTATCACTTAGTGACTTTACCCGGCGGTGAAACGAAAACATTAGTGATCCCGGGGTCTTATCATCTGCTGGAAAAAGTCAGCAGCGAGGGCGATTTACGTCAGGGTATTGCCGCCGTACTGGCCGCGCCGATGGAGGGAATTATCAAGGCCGCCGACGTAGTGGCATTTGTACTCATTGTTGGTGGTGCTTTTGGCGTTATTTTACGTACTGGCGCTATTGAGCGGGGGCTGGTGGCGCTGGCTGAACGTCTGGCTGGTAAAGGGATTCTGGTTATCCCTATCGCAATGACCTTGTTTAGCCTGGGGGGCGCAACTTTTGGTATGAGCGAGGAGGTGATCCCGCTTTATGCGATCTTTATATCCCTCATGTTCGCGCTGGGTTATGACTCAATGACCGCGATCCTGATTCTTTTTCTGGGAACCCAGATTGGCTATGTTGGCGCAATGACCAATCCGTTCTCTGTACTCATTGCCCAGGGCGTAGCGGGTATTCAGGGAAATCCGCAGCTTTGGCTGCGTGCCATCGCATGGCTGGTCTTCACATTGCTGGCGATGACTTACACCATGTGGTACGCACATCGTGTTAAACGCACTCCACAAAAGTCGCCGGTATATGAGAATGATTGCCGCAACCGTGAGCAGTTTTTGTCGATACAGGATACGTCGGTCCATTTTTCCATCGCCGATCGAGTGATTATCATCGCTTTTGTGCTGGCGCTGGCCATCATCTCATGGGGGTTAATCACGCGTGGCTGGTACATGGTTGAGATCGGCTCCGTGTTCCTGGCTCTGGGGCTGTTCTCTGGGATCGTCGGGCGCATGGGTATTAGCGGGATGGCCGACAGCTTTGTCGAAGGGTGTAAAGAGTTTGTTTACGCCGCCGTAGTGATAGGACTCGCGCGCGGTATTTTGGTGGTGGCGGAGAACGGACGAATTATCGACACGTTGCTCTTTGGCTTGTCGGAAATGCTGGAAGGGTTGCCGCAGTACGCATTCACCACTCTGATGCTATTAGGGCATAACGTCATCACCTTTTTTGTCCCCTCCTCTTCGGGCGAGGCTGCACTCACTATGCCAGTACTGGCGCCATTAGGCGATTTAGTGGGTATCAATAAAGAGGCGATGGTAATGGCTTATCAATTTGGCAATGGCCTGACCAACCTGGTCTCTCCTACCGGTGGTGTATTGCTGGCCGGGCTGTCTATTGCGCGCATTGGATTTGGTCAGTGGTTAAAGGCGATTGCGCCGCTGTTTCCGGTGCTGTGGATAGTCAGCGCCGTGTTTGCTGCGATTTCGGCCTGGGTCTAAGGGATATGCGCGCCGTCGTAGTTTGATGGGCGCGCTTCGATTATAATCCTGCTTCGCATCAATGGCCGTGCTGGTACCTCTTTTATGTCGAATTTTGGACTGCAACAGAATACTTCCGTACCGTTATACAGGCAGCTTAAAGATAAAATCCTCAGCGATATCTCGTCCGGGAAACTCGCTGAAGGAGAGAAAATCCCCACCGAGATTGAGCTCAGCGAACTTTACAATATCAGCCGCATTACGGTGCGCAACGCAGTGAAAGAGCTGGTAGCCGAAGGCTATTTGGTGAAAAAGCAGGGGAAGGGGACTTTTGTCTGTCTGCCTAAAATTGAGCGTAAAGTTGTGCACCTGCTTAGCTTTACTGCCGCATGCGATGCTAACCATCTACCAACCCACAGCGTAGTGACTCGTCGTGAGATTCTGCCGGACTATCGTAATGCGCGTCAGCTTCTTGAGCTTGAGAGGGATGATTCCGTGCTTTATATCCAACGCCTCAGGATCGCTGGCGATGCGCCGTTAATGTTAGAGAATAATTACTACTCTCTGAAACGATTAGGATTTTTACAGCAGGAAGATCTCAGCGGGTCGCTTTATCAGCTATTGCGTGATAAATACGCGATCGTGCCTACCTATGCGGGTGAAACGACGGTAGAGATGGTGCGCGCGCATTCTGACAACGCACCGCTGCTGCAGCAACCGCCCGGCGAACCGTTATTCCTGATGAAAACGCTGATTCTGGATAGCCAGCATCAGCCTATTCACTATGGAGAACAGTATATTGTCGCCGAGCGTTACACGTTTAGTTTTTGATTTCAGTGGGAAAGCGTCGCAACCATCACCGCTTTGATGGTATGCATGCGGTTTTCCGCCTGATCGAAAACGATGCTCGCCGCGGATTCAAATACCTCGTCGGTCACTTCCATTCCGCCGTGCAGGCCGTACTCCGCCGCCATCTGTTTGCCGAGCGTGGTCTGGTCGTCGTGGAACGCGGGCAGACAGTGGAGAAATTTCACCTGCGGATTGCCGGTCAGCGCCATCATCTCGCGGTTCACCTGATACCCGCGCAGCAGCGCGATACGCTCCGCCCACTTCTCTTTGGCTTCGCCCATCGATACCCAGACGTCGGTATAGATAAAGTCCGCGCCCTTCACGCCCGCAGCGATATCTTCAGTTAGCGTAATATTGCCGCCGTTTTTCTGCGCCAGCGTGCGGCACTGCGCAACCAGCTTCTCTTCCGGCCAGCAGGCCGTTGGCGCGACCAGACGCAGATCCAGCCCGGTCAACGCAGCGGCTTCAAGCATGGAGTTACCCATGTTATTCCGCGCGTCGCCGGCGTAGACCAGAGTCATCTCGTTAAAGGCTTTGCCCGGCAGGTGTTCCTGCATAGTCAGTAAATCCGCCAGCAGCTGGGTGGGGTGAAATTCGTTGGTCAGGCCGTTCCACACCGGAACGCCGGCATACTCGGCAAGGGTTTCCACCACTTCCTGGCCATGGCCGCGATATTGAATACCGTCATACATGCGCCCCAGTACGCGAGCGGTGTCTTTAATCGACTCTTTGTGGCCAATCTGGCTGCCGCTTGGTCCGAGATAGGTGACGCGAGCGCCCTGGTCAAATGCGGCAACTTCGAAAGAGCATCGGGTGCGGGTAGAGTCTTTTTCGAAGATGAGCGCGATGTTTTTACCGGCGAGATGCTGAATTTCGATATTGTTTTTCTTATCAGCTTTAAGCCTGGCGGCCAGCTCAAGCAGAGCGGTGATTTCGGCGGGGGTAAAATCGAGCAACTTTAAAAAATGCTTCTGATAAAACGCGGACATGGTTCCCTCACGTGGCTCAAGCCATTTGTTGAATTAAAATTCACTTTATATGTATGAATATTCATTTGCAACCCCGCATCATAAATCTTTCTCTCAGAAGGTGGAGGCAATCACGGCGGTATGTGACAATAGAAGTATCTGCGACACATTATGAGGAACGAGCCATGGCTAACCCGGAATTACTGGAAGAACAGCGTGAAGAAACGCGTCTGATTATTGAAGAACTGCTCGAAGACGGCAGCGATCCTGACGCGCTGTACACCATTGAACACCATCTTTCTGCCGATGATTTCGAAACGCTGGAAAAAGTGGCGGTCGAGGCCTTCAAGCTGGGTTATGAAGTGACTGAGCCAGAAGAGCTGGAAGTTGAAGAGGGTGATACCGTGATTTGCTGCGATATCCTCAGCGAATCCGCGCTGAATGCCGAGCTGATCGATGCCCAGGTTGAGCAGCTGATGACCCTGGCGGAAAAATACGACGTCGAGTACGACGGCTGGGGTACCTACTACGAAGATCCTAACGGGGAAGAAGGCGATGACGACGAAGGTCTCGTTGATGAAGACGACGACGGCGTCCGCCACTAAGTAGCAGAGGTATACGGCGGCACGGTATGCCGCCGTATAGCAAGGAACTTCAATGGATTACCCGCAAATACTCGCTCCGATTTTAAGCTTTCTGCATTGCCCAACACCTCAGGCGTGGATTGATGAAGCCCGTAAACCGGAAAACCTCCCGCTGCTGTTGACCGACCATATGGTGTGCGAACTGAAAGCGGCGCAAAACGCCATGCTGCTGGTGCGTCGATACGTCGCGGATAAAGCAGGCGCGGATGAACTGCTGGCCTGCCTGAAGCCGTACGAGGACTTTACCTACCGCTGGGGGCCGGAACCGGATTTCGTCGCGCTGCATAAGCAGATAAATAAAAGCGCTATGCCGCAGACCGACGATCCCTGGGGACGTCAGCTACTCGACAGCATGATCCTGCTAATCAAAGAAGAGCTGCATCACTTCTGGCAGGTGAGGGAAATTATGCTTTCCCGCGATATCCCATACGTCAAAATCACCGCCAGCAACTATGCTCGCGGGCTGCGACGGGAAGTGCGTTCGCATGAACCGGTCATGTTGATCGATAAACTCATCTGCGGAGCCTATATTGAAGCCCGCTCCTGCGAGCGTTTTGCCGCGCTGGCGCCATGGCTGGATGACGATCTGCAAAAGTTTTATCTGTCGCTGCTGCGCTCTGAAGCGCGCCACTATCAGGACTATCTGGATTTGGCGCAGAGGATTGCCGGGGACGATATCAGTGAACGCATACGCCAGCTTGGCGAGGCGGAAGCGGCGCTCATTAACGCGCCCGAGGCGGAGTTTCGCTTTCACAGCGGCGTGCCCGCCTGAGCGTCAGGCCGCAGCTTCACCGCAGCGGCCTGACGATCCATTACAGATTGGCGTTTTTATCTTTTTCTGCTGTCGCGGCGGCTTTGGGCGCGCCGAGGGTGGTTTTAAACCAGTTCACTACCCGTTCAATAACCGGCTTCTGATACCAGCTGTCGTCGCCGTGCTCCGCGCCTTCCAGCAGCACGTAATGGGCCGGGTTACCCTCTTTCTTCAGCGCGCGATAGAGCTGTTGACTTTGTACCGGTGAAACCAGAGTGTCGGCGCTGCCGTGCATAATTAAAAATGGCGGCTTTTTACCGCGGATATGGCCCATCGGGCTGGCAGCCAGCGCTTTTTGCGGGTCACTGGCAATCGTCGCTCCCGGCCAGTCACGAAAGGCGCTACCGTGGACCAGCAGCGCTTCAGTGACTGCAGGTGACTGGTGCACTTTTTGAATCGCCTGCGGAAAACCTTCGCCGATATTCAACAGATTCGAAATTCCGTACAGCGTGGCGGCGGCCTGCACGTCCGATGACTGCGCCAGGTTATTGCCACGATCGAACGTTTTGTCGCCATTGGTAAGCGCCAGCATCTGCGCCATATAGCCGCCTGCGGAATCCCCTAGCACGCCAATACGCGACGGATCTATATCGTATTCCGCTGCATGTTCGCGCAGATAGCGAACGGCGGCTTTACCATCGATAATCGGGGCCGGGAAGGTATCGGGAACCGTACGGTATTCCGCCGCCGCGACGACGAATCCCGCCGACGCCAGCGCCATACGCATCTCGATAAACTTATTCCAGGCCGCGCTGGTGAAACCGCCGCCGGGGAAATAGACGATTGCCGGTTTCAGATCGCCGTTACGCGGCACCAGCAAAGACATATGCAGTTGACGAACGGCGACGGTGCTTTTTACCTGGCTATATACGATATCGTTGAGCGCATCGATACGGCCCCGGGTTTTTTCCACGCGGATGATCTGAGCGCCTTCGGTATTGCCAGCGAGTTCGCCGGCGTTAACGCTGGAAGCCATGCCGGCAAGTATCATGCTGCCGGTGAGGAGGAGGGAGAGTTTTTTCATTGTGTTCTATCCTGAGCAAGGCCTGCCGCGGCGGCAGGCTAAAAGATCCAATGCTCGAAGAGTGTATTAGCGAACACGTGCGGTGAATAACGCTCTTTTTGCATGAAAACCATGCGTTTTTTCGATTAATCCGCATCGCCTTTTCGCTGGCGCTACAGCACTTTCAGCATCCTGACTTCGCAGTCAACGTGGCCGGTGCAGCCCAGCGGCTCAGCAATATGCTCGAAGCCAAGGTGTTCATATAAACCGATCGCTTCTTTAAGGAAAGCGGTGGTTTCCAGATAACAGCGTTTGAATCCCTGCTGGCGGGCGTGATCCAGGGCCATCAGCGCCAGCTTTTTCGCCAGCCCCTGGCCGCGCGCGGAGGTCATAAAATACATTTTCTGGAGTTCGCAGATATCGGGCTCGCTACAGGTCAGAGGCGCAACCCCGCCGCCGCCAACAACCTGACCGTTTTGCTCAACTACCCAATAGGCGGCGCCCGGCTGGCTATATAGCTGGAAAAGCTCGTCCAGATTAGGATCGGCTACGGTATAGCCTTTATCGGCGGTCAGGCCATATTCAGCGGAAACCTGGCGGATAACAGCGGCTATCGCCGGATTATCATTAGCCGTGATGCGGCGCAGGGTTAGCGGTAGGGTTGCGCTCGTATTCATGTGAAGACTCATTGCAAAATAATGACGGATAATGTTGTTAATAACACTGCTGGAGGGGAGAGTGCAAGCGAGGATCTTTCACAGAAAACGCCCCTTATCCGAATGGATAAGGGGCGAGTGAATTACAGCGCGGCGATAACCGCCTGCTGCTCAATCAGCTTCGCTTTCGCTTCCGCATAACCTTCCAGCTTCTCACGCTCTTTGGCGATCACCGCTTCCGGCGCGCGGGCCACAAAGCCTTCGTTGGAAAGTTTGCTTTCGATACGGCTAATCTCGCCTTCGATTTTGCTCACTTCTTTCGCCAGGCGCGCCAGCTCATCTTCTTTATTGATGAGGCCAGCCATCGGGATCAGCAGCTCGGCGCCGTCGATAATTTTGGTCACGGAAACCGGACCTTTATCATCGGCCGGCAGCACGGTGATGCTTTCCAGACGCGCCAGGTTCAACAGGAAGCTGCGGTTATCGTTCACGCGACGAATCGCGGCGTCGCTGCAGCCGCGCAGCAGCAGCTCAAGCGGCTTACCAGGGGCGATGTTCATTTCCGCACGGATGTTACGCACGGCGACGATCGCCTGCTTCAGCCATTCGGTATCGGCCAGCGCCGCTTCGTCAACCTGAGACGCATCGTACTGCGGGAACGGCTGCAGCATGATGGTATCGGCAGTGATACCGCAAATGACCTTCACGCGCTGCCAGATGGTCTCGGTGATGAACGGAATAATCGGGTGCGCCAGGCGCAGCAGACCTTCCAGAACGGTCACCAGCGTGTGACGGGTGCCGCGCAGCTCAGACTCGGAACCGCCGTTCATTACCGGCTTGGTCAGCTCCAGATACCAGTCGCAGAACTGATTCCAGGTAAACTCGTACAGAATGCCTGCGGCGATATCGAAGCGGAAGCCGTCCAGCGCTTCGCGGTAGGCTTTGATGGTCTGGTTGAATTCCGCAAGGATCCAGCGGTCCGCCAGCGACAGGGTCATTTCGCCGCCGTTAAAGCCGCAATCCTGATCTTCGGTATTCATCAGCACAAAGCGGCTGGCGTTCCACAGCTTATTACAGAAGTTACGGTAACCTTCCAGACGCTTCATATCCCAGTTAATGTCGCGGCCGGTAGAGGCCAGCGCCGCCAGGGTAAAGCGCAGGGCGTCGGTACCGTGCGGCTCAATGCCGTTCGGGAACTGTTTTTCGGTGCGTTTGGCGATTTTCTCCGCCAGCTGCGGCTGCATCATGTTGCCGGTACGTTTCTCCAGCAGCTCCGGCAGGGAGATGCCATCAACCATATCCAGCGGGTCGATAACGTTGCCCTTCGATTTGGACATCTTCTGGCCTTCGTCATCGCGGATCAAACCGGTCATATAGACGGTTTTAAACGGCACCTGCGGCTTGCCGTTTTCATCTTTGATGAAGTGCATGGTCATCATGATCATGCGGGCAATCCAGAAGAAGATGATGTCGAAGCCGGAAACCATCACGCTGGTCGGATGGAACTGGCGCAGGGCATCAGTGTTTTCTGGCCAGCCGAGAGTGGAGAACGTCCACAGCGCGGAGGAGAACCAGGTATCCAGCACGTCTTCGTCCTGGCGCAGCGCCACGTCGGCGCCGAGGTTATTTTCCTGGCGTACTTCTTCTTCGGTGCGGCCAACGTAAACGTTGCCGTCGTTGTCGTACCATGCCGGGATGCGGTGACCCCACCACAGCTGACGGGAGATACACCAGTCCTGAATATCGCGCATCCAGGAGAAGTACATGTTTTCGTACTGCTTCGGCACGAACTGAATGTCGCCGTTCTCGACCGCTTCAACCGCCGGTTTAGCCAGCACGTCGGCACGTACGTACCACTGATCGGTGAGCATCGGTTCGATAACGACGCCGCCGCGGTCGCCGTATGGTACGGTCAGATCGTGCGGTTTAATCTCGTCCAGCAGGCCCAGCGCGTCGATGGCGGCAACCACCGCTTTACGCGCGGCAAAGCGCTCCAGCTTCTGGAACTCCGCCGGGATGGCGTTTGAGTAGACGTCGGACTCGTTGCCTTTGGTGTCGTAAACTTCCGCGGTTTCGCGGATATCGCCATCAAAGGTCAGGATGTTGATCATCGGCAGCGCATGACGCTTGCCCACTTCATAGTCGTTAAAGTCGTGCGCCGGGGTGATCTTCACGCAGCCGGTGCCCTTTTCCATATCGGCGTGTTCATCGCCAACAATCGGAATACGGCGGTCAACCAGCGGCAGAATGACGAATTTGCCGATAAGGTCTTTATAGCGCGGATCTTCCGGGTTAACGGCCACGCCGGTATCGCCCAGCACGGTTTCCGGACGGGTGGTAGCGACGACCAGATAATCTTTACCGTCAGCGGTTTTCGCACCGTCGGCCAGCGGATAGCGGATATGCCACATCGAGCCTTTAGACTCGCGGTTTTCCACTTCCAGATCGGAGATGGCGGTACGCAGTTTCGGGTCCCAGTTGACCAGACGCTTGCCGCGATAGATCAGATCTTCTTTGTACAGGCGGACAAAGACTTCTTTTACGGCGTTGGACAGGCCTTCGTCCATGGTGAAGCGCTCGCGCTCCCAGTCCACGGAGTTGCCCAGGCGGCGCATCTGACGGGTAATGGTGCCGCCGGATTCCGCTTTCCACTGCCAGATTTTATCGATAAAGGCGTCGCGACCGTAGTCGTGGCGGGTTTTACCTTCTTCGGCGGCAATCTTACGCTCAACCACCATCTGGGTAGCGATACCCGCGTGGTCGGTACCGGCCTGCCACAGGGTATTTTTACCCTGCATGCGCTGGTAGCGAATCATGGTATCCATGATGGTTTGCTGGAAGGCATGACCCATATGCAAACTGCCGGTGACGTTCGGCGGCGGGATCATGATGCAGAAACTTTCCTGGCTTTCGTCGCCATTGGGTTTGAAATAGCCCTGCTTTTCCCAGTGCTCGTAAAGCGGCTGTTCGATATCTTGGGGGTTGTATGTCTTTTCCATTATTTCCAGGTTGCCGTGTTCAGGTTGAAACCAGCCATGCGGTACGCTTTATAGCGTTCGCGCGCCAGTTGTTTCAAAGAGTCTTCATAAGGGACGAAGTCTATCACTTCTGTGAAAGCGGTGGCAAAATCTGCAAAGTTTAGCCGCAGGCTAATCAGAATATCCCGCGGGCTGCTGTTGCGTTTTTGCGGCCAGGCGATCTCCACCGGCGCGCCGCCGCGCGGACCTTCCCCCGCCAGATTATGCGGAACGAAACTTTCTGCGGGGCGTGCCCAGAGCGCTTCGTCCAGACGAATGGCCTGCTGCTCATCTTCGCAGGCGATGAGCACGCGTTTACCGCTGCGCCAACGTTCTGCGGCAATGTCACACACCAGCTGTTCAACGGCGCTCAGGCCATCCTGTTGCGTATCATTGTCCAGAAGATAGAACGTTGCGTTTTTCATATATGGGGCTTCTTGTGGTGACTTTAAATGCTTAAGCCGGGCGGCGCTACGCTGACCCGGCCTATAAACGGTATCTTTCCAGAGGCCCGGCAAGCGTAACGCCGCCGGGCATCAGACGGCAATTACTCTTCGCCGGTAAATCCGGCGCGATTGAGCAGGAACTGCGACAGCATCGCCACCGGACGACCGGTCGCGCCTTTGGCCTTCCCGGAACGCCAGGCGGTGCCGGCAATATCCAGATGCGCCCAGTTGTATTTACGGGTAAAGCGCGCCAGGAAGCAGCCTGCGGTAATCGCTCCGCCAGGACGGCCGCCGATATTGGCCATATCCGCAAAATTAGACTCCAGCTGTTCCTGGAACTCGTCGGCAAGCGGCAGACGCCATGCGCGATCGCCCGCCAGTTCGGACGCGCCGATCAGCTCGTGGGCCAGCGGATTGTGATTCGACATCAGGCCGGTGATGTGGTGGCCGAGCGCGATCACGCAGGCGCCGGTCAGGGTGGCCACGTCGATAACCGTTTCCGGCTCGAAACGCTCAACGTAAGTCAGCACATCGCACAGCACCAGGCGACCTTCGGCATCGGTGTTCAGCACTTCCACCGTTTGCCCGGACATCGTGGTCAACACGTCGCCAGGACGATAGGCGCGGCCGCCAGGCATGTTTTCACATCCGGCCAGCACGCCGACAACGTTCAACGGCAACTGAAGTTCCGCCACCATGCGCATCACGCCGTACACCGCCGCCGCGCCGCACATATCGTATTTCATCTCGTCCATGCCTTCTGAAGGCTTGATGGAGATACCGCCGGAGTCAAAGGTCAGGCCTTTACCCACCAGCACGATAGGCCGCGCGTCTTCTGCCGGGTTACCTTTGTATTCGATAACCGACATCAGCGATTCGTTCTGCGAGCCGTTGCCGACCGCCAGATAAGAGTTCATTCCCAGCTCTTTCATCTGCTGCTCGCCGATAACGCGGGTAATGACGTTCTTACTATAGGTATCGGCCAGCTGGCGCGCCTGGGAGGCCAGATACGCGGCGTTACAGATGTTGGGCGGCATGTTGCCCAGATCTTTCGCCGCTTTGATGCCGGCGGCGATCGCCAGACCGTGCTGGATAGCGCGTTCGCCGCTGGTCAGCTCGCGACGGGTGGGAACGTTAAAGACCATTTTACGCAGCGGGCGACGCGGCTCGCTTTTGTTGGTTTTTAACTGATCGAAGCTGTACAGCGTCTCTTTGGCGGTCTCGACGGCCTGACGCACTTTCCAGTAGTTATTGCGGCCTTTGACGTGCAGTTCGGTCAGGAAGCAGACGGCCTCCATTGAACCAGTATCATTCAGCGTATTGATGGTTTTCTGAATAACCTGCTTATACTGACGCTCGTCCAGCTCGCGTTCTTTACCGCAGCCAATAAGCAGAATGCGCTCCGACAGAATGTTCGGCACATGGTGCAGCAATAAAGTCTGGCCAGGTTTGCCTTCCAGCTCGCCGCGACGCAGCAGGGCGCTGATATAACCGTCGCTAATTTTATCAAGCTGTTCGGCGATGGGGGAGAGACGACGTGGTTCAAAGACGCCGACCACGATACAGGCGCTCCGCTGCTTCTCCGGGCTACCGCTTTTTACACTGAACTCCATGCACTACGCTCCTGAATCTTAAAGACAACGACGGTGGCTACGGATAGAATTGAAAGCTTTCGTAACTCATGTCCGCTGTTGTGGTGACTTCGTGTTAATCTTAACGTTATTACGGCCTTGGTTCGTCAGAAAAGATCCTGATACGCAGAACCAGCGAGTCATTTAATCTTAGCGATGTTTTCGACGACTAAAGAGAATAAATGACGTTTAAGCCATGAAACAAGCAATTTTCCTGCAATAAAACGGGTTTTTACGGGCGTATTTATAGTGATAATCATAAGATATCTGGTTCGTGAGACGCTGAAAAGCCAGTTGGCGATCCTATTCATCCTGCTACTCATTTTCTTCTGTCAGAAACTGGTCAGGATCCTCGGCGCCGCTGTTGATGGCGATATCCCGACAAATCTGGTGCTCTCGCTGTTAGGGCTGGGCGTACCTGAAATGGCGCAGCTTATTCTGCCCCTGAGTTTATTTCTCGGGCTGCTGATGACGCTGGGCAAACTGTATACCGAAAGCGAAATCACGGTGATGCACGCCTGCGGCCTGAGTAAGGCCGTGCTGGTGAAAGCCGCCATGATCCTTGCGCTCTTTACGGGCATTATCGCGGCGGTCAACGTGATGTGGGCCGGGCCCTGGTCGTCCCGTCATCAGGATGAAGTGCTGGCGGAAGCGAAAGCAAACCCCGGCATGGCCGCGCTGGCCCAGGGCCAGTTCCAGCAGGCCAGCGACGGCAGCGCAGTGCTGTTTATTGAGAACGTCAACGGCAACCGTTTCAGCGACGTCTTCCTTGCCCAACTGCGGCCGCGAGGCAACGCGCGCCCTTCGGTGGTGGTAGCGGATACCGGCGAGCTCTCGCTGCGTAAAGACGGTTCGCAGGTGGTGACCATGAATCAGGGCACCCGCTTTGAAGGCACCGCGATGCTGCGCGACTTCCGCATTACCGACTTTAAAAACTATCAGGCGATTGTTGGCCATCAGGCGGTGGCCTCCGATCCGAACGATACCGAGCAGATGGATATGCGCACCCTGTGGCGTACCGATACCGATCGCGCCCGGGCGGAGCTGCACTGGCGCTTCACGCTGGTGGCAACGGTATTCATCATGGCGCTAATGGTGGTGCCGCTCAGCGTGGTGAACCCGCGCCAGGGTCGCGTGCTGTCGATGCTGCCGGCGATGCTGCTCTATCTGGTGTTCTTCCTGCTGCAAACGTCGATTAAATCGAGCGGCGGTAAAGGCAAAATGGATCCGATGATCTGGATGTGGGCGGTAAACCTGCTCTATTTCGCGTTGGCCGTGCTGTTGAACTTGTGGGATACGGTGTCGATGCGCCGCTTCCGTGCCCGTTTTAACAAAGGAGCGGCGTGATGCAGGCGTTTGGCGTACTTGACCGTTATATCGGTAAGACGATTTTCAATACCATCATGATGACCCTGTTCATGCTGGTTTCCCTGTCGGGCATCATCAAGTTTGTCGACCAGCTGAAAAAGGCCGGGCAGGGCAACTATGATGCGTTAGGGGCCGGAATCTACACAATTCTCAGTGTGCCGAAAGATATCCAGATCTTCTTCCCGATGGCGGCGCTGCTCGGCGCGCTGCTGGGGTTGGGCATGCTGGCGCAGCGTAGCGAGCTGGTGGTGATGCAGGCTTCCGGCTTTACCCGCCTCCAGGTGGCGCTGTCGGTGATGAAAACCGCGATTCCGCTGGTGCTGCTGACCATGGCGATGGGCGAGTGGGTAGCCCCGCAGGGCGAGCAGATGGCGCGCAACTATCGTGCTCAGCAGATGTACGGCGGTTCGCTGCTTTCCACTCAGCAGGGCCTGTGGGCGAAAGACGGCCATAACTTTGTTTATATCGAGCGGGTAAAAGGTAACGATGAGCTGGGCGGAGTGAGCATCTACGCGTTTAACGACCAGCGCCGTCTGCAGTCCGTTCGCTACGCCGCTTCGGCAAAATTCGATACCGAAAATAAGCTCTGGCGACTGTCGCAGGTGGATGAATCCGACCTGACCGATCCGAAACAGGTCACGGGGACGCAGACCGTCAGCGGGACCTGGAAGACCAACCTGACGCCGGATAAGCTTGGCGTGGTGGCGCTGGATCCGGATGCGTTGTCAATCAGCGGCCTGCACAACTATGTTACCTATCTGAAGTCCAGCGGTCAGGATCCGGGCCGCTATCAGCTCAATATGTGGAGCAAAATCTTCCAGCCGCTGTCGGTGGCGGTGATGATGCTGATGGCGCTGTCGTTTATCTTTGGCCCGCTGCGTAGCGTGCCGATGGGCGTCAGAGTCGTGACCGGGATCAGCTTCGGCTTTATCTTCTACGTGCTGGACCAGATTTTCGGCCCGCTCACCCTGGTCTACGGCATCCCGCCGATAATCGGCGCGCTGTTGCCGAGCGCCAGCTTCTTCTTGCTGAGCCTCTGGCTGATGATGCGTAAATCCTGACGTAACGCGCCCCCTTCCTGAATCAGAAAGGGGGCGTTTTTTTAGCGTTTCCGTCCGCCAAGTAAGCTTCCCAGCATTCCCCTGACTATCTGCCTGGTGACCTGACGCACCGCGCTCTTCGTTGCCGTTTGCACAATGCCGTCGCGTTTGCCGCCGCGCGGCCCGGTAGTGCCGAACAGGATATCTTTGAGCCCGCCGAGCAGGCCGTCGTCATCGCCGTTTGGCTGGCCTTTTGCGGGCGGGGATTGCTGCTGCTCAGTTGTGGTCTGCACGCCCTGCTGCAGCATTTCAAACGCCGATTCACGGTCGATCTCTTCTTCATATTTTCCGTACAGCGGCGAGTGGTTAAGCAGTCCGTTACGTTCGTCATCGGTGACCGGGCCCATGCGCGAGCAGGGCGCGATAACCATCGCCCGCTCTACTATCGAGGGGCTGCCTTTCTCATCAAGAAAGGAGATCAGCGCCTCGCCGGTGCCCAGCTCCTGGATCGCCTGCTCGGTGCTGAACGCCGGATTCGCGCGCATAGTTTGCGCGGCGGTTTTTACCGCTTTTTGGTCTTTCGGCGTGAAAGCGCGCAGGGCGTGCTGCACCCGATTGCCCAGTTGACCCAGCACCGCATCGGGAATGTCCGCCGGGTTTTGTGAAACAAAATAGACTCCGACGGCTTTAGAACGTATCAGGCGGATGACCTGCTCGATTTTATCCAGCAGCACCTGGGGCGCATCGTTAAACAGCAGATGCGCCTCATCGAAGAAAAAGACCAGCTTTGGCTTTTCCTGGTCACCGGCCTCCGGCAGACGTTCGTAAAGCTCGGAAAGCATCCACAGCAGGCTGGCGGCGTACAGCTTCGGCATCTGATAGAGCTTTTCCGCGCTCAGGATATTAATTACCCCTTTACCCTGCGCATCAACGCGCATCCAGTCCTGGATATCGAGCATGGGTTCGCCGAAAAAGTGTTCTGCACCCTGCTGCTCCAGGGTCAGCAATCCGCGCTGAATCGCCCCGACGGAGGCGCTGCTGATGTTGCCGTACTGGTTCTGAAAAGCTTTGGCGTTGTCGCCAATGTGTTGGGTAATCGCGCGCAGGTCTTTAAAGTCGAGCAGCAGCAGCCCGCGGTCGTCGGCGATCCGGAAGATGATATTCAATACCCCGGACTGAACCTCATTGAGGTTGAGCAGGCGAGCCAGCAGCAGCGGCCCGAGATCGGAAACCGTGGCGCGAACCGGGTGGCCTTTCTCGCCAAAGATATCCCATAGCACTACCGGATTAGCATGCGGCTGCCAGTCCGTTGCGCCGATTTTTTCCAGCCGCGCCTGCAGTTTTTCCGAACTTTGGCCCGCCTCAGCGATACCGGTGAGGTCGCCTTTCACATCGGCCATAAATACCGGAACGCCGATTTCCGAGAAAGATTCCGCCAGCTTTTGCAGCGTGACGGTTTTACCGGTCCCCGTGGCGCCGGTAATTAAGCCGTGGCGGTTCGCCATAGCGGGCAATAAATGCAGCTGTTTTTCCAGCGTGCGTGCAATCAGCAGCGGTGAGCTCATGAGCGATTTCTCCATTTATCCTGCTGCGAGTATAGGCAACCTGATAGCAAAAGTGGGGAGATCGCGCACGCCTTCGCTTATTCCCTTCAGGCGCAGTGGCGCTGAATTAACGCGATACTGTGCTCGATTTCGCGGCGGATATCGTCTTCGCTCCAGTTTGCCAGCTCCGGTGAGAAGGGCTCGAACGCATATACGCCCTGATAGCCGCGGGCCTCCAGGTTTTTGACCTGCTCGCAGCTTTGCAGCTGGTCTTTTTCGGTCAGCATGATGCGTTCGTTGTCGGTCAGGGTTTCGCGCGGGCGGGTATCTTCTACGCCGGAAAGATGCACCAGGCCGATTTCGCCGATATCCACCTGGCTAAACTCCTGCTCCGCCTGCGGATAAAGATGATGGTGAAAGGTATCGATCAGCAGCTTAAACGGCACCCGTGCGTCGTGAATCAGCGTTTGCGCCTGCGCCGAGGAGCGCAGCGAGCTTTGCGGGAAGCCGAGCGGCTCGACGAGTCCCTCAATGCCATAGAAGGCGAATAGCGGCGCCAGGTCGCGCAGGGCGTTAAGGGTTTCGCTCGCCGGAACCTCGGTACCATCGTTCAGCGGGCACAGCACCAGCGATTTCGCGCCGACGGCTTTGGCCTCTTTTAGCAGGGACTCCGTCAGGCTGCGAACCTCTGCGGTGCGGCAGTTGAAAGGATAAACCGCGTTGATAGTGAGGATCTCAATATGGTAGCGGTCAGCCAGTTCACGAACCTGCTGGTGGCTCAGGTCGTCGGTCACTTTTCCGCTGGGGAGGTCGTTACGTAGCTCGACTTTGTTTAGCCCGAGGCTGTTCACCAGCCGGAAGAAGGCCTCAATGCTGAGGGAAGGGGCAATCTTGCGGTTGATACAGAAACGCTGTGCTGCAATAGCCATTTTGACTCTCCTGAAATAGATAGTTCGGCTTCGTTCGATTACCCCATAGTCAAAACATTTATTCCAAAATTAGCAATGCATGAAATGGCGATTTTTTGAGCCGACTCGCAAAATATTTTTCTTGGCTTCTTGCATTGCGGCGGGTTCCGGAAGGCGCTACGCCTGTTCTCTTTTTATGGGGGCTTTGCCTGTAAGGCAGCGTTTCCTTACAAGAAAATGCGACCATCATCACCAAAATACAATTTCATTAATGATGAATATTGAAATATTAATTTCATTTTATTACGGTACAACACAGCAGATCCAGTAATGGGCCGTACTGCGTTGGCCCCCGATACCCCATACATATGAGGCGAGAGCATGACTATCACAGGAAACTTTATTGGCGGGAAGACCGTTACCAGCGGCAGCAACAATACAATGCCGGTTTTCGACCCCGCGACGGGCAAAGTGGTCCGCGAAGTCACGTTATCGACCGCGCAGGAAGTCTCCGATGCGATTCAGGTGGCGCATGATGCTTTTGATGGCTGGTCGCGTACCACGCCGCTGCGCCGGGCCCGCGTGCTGTTTAATTTTAAAATGTTACTTGAACAGCACGCTGAAGAGCTGGCGGGGATTATCGTCAGCGAACACGGTAAAGTCTTTTCCGATGCGATGGGCGAGCTGACGCGCGGCATGGAAGTCGTTGAGTTTGCCTGCGGGATTCCGCACCTGATCAAAGGCGAGTTCTCATCGGATGTCGGCACCGGCGTCGATAGCTATTCTCTGATGCAGCCGCTGGGCGTAGTGGCGGGCATTACGCCGTTCAACTTCCCGGCGATGGTTCCGATGTGGATGTTCCCGCTGGCGTTGGCCTGCGGCAACAGCTTTGTCCTTAAGCCGCCAGCGCTGGCCCCTGGCGCTGCGGTGCGCCTGGCGGAGTTGCTGAAAGAAGCGGGGCTGCCGGACGGCGTCTTTAACGTGGTGCACTGCAGCAATGAAGATGCTGAGCAGCTGTACAAGGATCCGCGTATTGCGGCGGTAAGCTTTGTGGGATCTTCCGGCGTGGCGGAGCATATTTATAAAACCGCCAGCGCTTATGGTAAGCGCGTTCAGGCATTTGGCGCGGCGAAAAACCACGCGATTGTGATGCCGGATGCCGATCTTGATGCCACCGTGAATGCGATAATGGGCGGCGCGTTCGGCTCTGCGGGCGAGCGCTGCATGGCGCTGCCGGTGGTCGTCGCTGTGGGCGATGAAACGGCAGATAAACTCATTGCGCGCCTCAAGCCGCTGGTGGAGTCCCTGAAGGTCGGCCCGGGCTGTATGCGCGGAAAAGAAGAGAACGAAATGGGTCCGGTCGTCTCAGAGGCGCATCAGAAAAAAGTGCTGGGATATATTGATAAAGGCGTCAGCGAAGGGGCGACGCTGGTGGTTGACGGGCGCAAGCTGCGAGTTGCCGGTTTCGAAGAGGGTTACTACGTTGGCGGAACGCTGTTCGACAACGTGACGCCGGAAATGACTATCTGGCGCGAAGAGATTTTTGGCCCGGTACTGGGTATTGTCCGCGTGGCGGACTACCACAGCGCGCTGGAGCTGGTAAACAGCCATGAGTTCGGCAACGGCAGCGCCGTCTTTACCAGCAACGGCCACACCGCGCGTGAGTTTGTACATGATGTCCAGGCCGGAATGGTTGGGGTCAACGTGCCGGTACCCGTTCCAATGGCCTTCCATAGCTTTGGCGGCTGGAAACGCTCCGTATTTGGCGCACTGAACGTGCATGGGCCGGATGGCGTGCGTTTCTATACACGTATGAAAACCGCCACCGTCCGCTGGCCGCAGGGTCAGCAAACCGTATCTGAATTCAGCATGCCGACGTTAGGCTAATCGGCGAAGGAGAATGCCATGTCTTTACTGGCTAAAGCAAAAAAAGAAGGGCAGATTCAGCACATCACCCCGCAGAGCGCGGGGTGGAAGTACATTGGTTTTGATGTCTGGATGTTAAAGAAAGGGCAAACCGTTACCCTGGAAAGCGGCGATCGCGAGCTGTGCCTGGTGCTGGTCGCCGGGCTGGCTTCGGTAAAAACCTCGCAGGCCGATTTTCCTAATCTGGGCCAGCGTATGTCGCCGTTTGAGCGGACCCCGCCCTGGTCAGTTTACGTGCCGCCGCAGGATAAAGTCGAAGTGACGGCAGATTCTGACCTTGAGCTGGCGGTATGCAGCGCCCCGGGTAAAGGAACTTTACCGGCTCGAGTTATCTCCCCGCAGGACGTGGGCGTAGAGCATCGCGGTAAAGGGCGTAACCAGCGGCTGGTGCACAATATTCTGCCGGATAGCGCGCAGGCGGACTGCCTGCTGGTGGTAGAGGTTTACACTGACGAAGGAGCGACCAGCTCATGGCCGTCGCACAAGCACGACACGGCGCTGCCGGGTCAGGAAACTCAGCTGGAAGAGACCTACTACCACCGTTTCGATCCGCCGCAGGGTTTTGCCTTCCAGCGCGTCTATACCGATGACCGTAGCCTTGATGCCTGTATGGCTCCCTACAACCACGATGTGGTCATGGTACCGCGCGGCTACCATCCGGTAGCGGCGATTGCCGGGTATGACAGCTACTACCTGAACGTGATGGCCGGTCCGGATCGCAAATGGATGTTTACCTGGGAAGAGGATCACGCGTGGATCAACAGCCCTGATTATCCCCGCCACGATTAACAACAGTTGAAGACAAAAAGGCCGGTTAGCCATGCTAGCCAGCCTTTTTGATCCTGTAGCCCGAATAAGATCGTCGTCGCAATTCTGCCACATCCCCGGCTCGCGCTGCGCTCAGCCGGGCTACGGGTTTACCATCGTCTGCGGACAAGTCGCCCGGATAAGACGTTTACGTCGCCATCCGGGAATAATGAAAAATTTAAGCCAGCTGCTTCGTTTCTGCATCCTTGCTGCTGTTCAGCGCCAGCGAGACCGCCAGCGTCTGAGCCAGACACAGGGACGCCACCTGCGAGCGGAAACCATCAACCTGCGCCTCGCGCACGACAAAGCAGACGTCGCTGAAGGCCGCCAGCGGGCTGACCTGGCTGTCGGTAATCGCTATCTGACGTGCTTTACGCTGCGCGCCGAGCTCCACCAGTTCAACCACTTCCCGCGCATACGGAGAGAAGCTCACCGCCACGACGACATCTTTCGGCCCGACCAGGCTGAGCTGTTCGGTAAACATGCCGCCCAGACCGTCAATCAGGAACGCTTTACGGTCCAGATGGCGCAGGGCGTAGGTCAGATAGGAGGCGACGCTAAAAGAGCGGCGCAGGCCGATAACGTAGATATTTTCCGCTTCCGCCAACAGCGCGACCGCACGCTGCAGATCCTCGCCGGAGGTCTGCATCGCCAGCTGCTGCAGCGCCTGAGTATTAACCATAGTGAACATATTCAGGATTTCGGTCGGCGTTTCCGGCGGGGTTGCGTCATCCGTGGTGGTCTGGCGGAACAGACGCGCGCGCTCGGTATAGTTAGCAGTCTCTTCCATCAGGTGCTGCTTGAACATCTGCTTCATTTCGTTGAAACCGCTAAAACCAAAGGCGTTAGCGAAGCGGATCAGCGTGGAAGGGGGGACGTCAGCTTGTTGCGCGATAGAGGCCACGGTATCGAAAGCCACGCTATTGCTGTTATCGAGAATATAGCGGGCTACCTGTTTCAGGCGTTTGCTTAACGTATCGTAGCGACGCCTGATTTCATCCTGCAAGATGGTAAGTTGGGTCGGATTATTGGCCATAGATTGCGCTCTGAGAAAATGAAAGGAATATAATTTCCAGTGTATCAAATGAAGCGAATTTTTCATTTACTACGATGAAATACGCGATTCATTTCACGAAGATCCAGAAAAAAGCCCGCATCTTGGGGAAAGGATGCGGGCCTGGTTAGTATCAGCCGCGGGCTTCTCGCCAGTAGCCGATGAGCGTGAGGTAGTTGCGTTTCACTTCGTTAATCAGCGCCTCGTCGCTGAGCTCTCCCTGCATCCAGCGCCGTGAAGGCTGGCCAAAAATGGTGCGTCCTACCGCAAAACCTTTGATCATCGGATGCTTCGCCGCTTCGGCAAAACCGGCGCGCAGACGGTCCGAAGGGGCGTCCAGGCCGAGGATTAAGATCCCGCGGCACCAGCTATCTTCGCGCGCGATCAGTTTGCCAATCCTTTCCCATTCCGCGCTCGACAGCGGCGGCAGCTTCCACCAGTCCGGCTGGATGCCCAGCTGATAGAAGTGCTCCAGCATGTCGTGGTAGTGGCGTTCATCTTTATCCGGGCCGTTTTCCGGCAGAATAATTTCCAGCAGCAGCTCATGCCCGGACTTGTTGCACGCCTGCCAGACCTCCAGCAGCAGCGCATCCTGTTCGGCGCGCAGCTCGGCCGGGTCGGCCGGGTGGTAGAAGACCAGGCATTTCACGACGTGCTCCAGCGGCCAGTCGATGAGCTGGGAACCGATGTTGCCATGTTCCAGGCGCAGCGGGCGCGAGCTTGGCATTTCAATCGGCCGGCCAATCCACCAGCCCTTGCCGGTGATGGCATTGAGCGAGCGCTGGCCGTAGGTGCCATCGGCGAGAATGCCGCTGCGGCCGTCAAGACCGGCTTCGTCTGCGGCGGCTTCCGCGGCCGCCAGCAGCAGCAGCTTCAGCTGCGGAATACAGGATTCATCACGCCCGGTTTCCAGCGCCAGGTCTGCCAGCTGCTTACGGTGGTCAAAGGCGAAAATGCACAGCTCCGGCCACGCCTGGCGGCGGCTGGTGACGCGATGGAGATGGTTGAGGCGAGCGTCGATATCCGGACGCGGGACAGATTCTGCTCGCGACAGATAGTCGTCAAGTTCGGCTTTGGTTGGCATCGCGGGCGCGCAGCCGTGACGTGAAACCACCAGCGCGCCGCAGGCGTTAGCGTAGCGACAGGCCTGCTCCCAGCCTTCGTCGTTAAGCCAGCCGCGCAGCAGGCCGGACATAAAGGCATCGCCAGCGCCGAGGACGTTAAGCACGTCTACGCGCACGCCCTGCTGCAGCGGCACGCTATCCCAGCTGTCGGGAATGTCGCCTTCCAGCACCACGCAGCCCATCGGACCGCGTTTGCAAACCAGCGTCGCTTTCGTAGCGTTACGCACGTTTTTCAGCGCGATCAGAGTATCGGTACTGCCGCCGGCAATATGAAACTCCTCTTCAGTCCCCACCACTAAATCGAACAGATGCAGGACTTCCTGCAGCTGGCTGGTCACCTGACCGGACTCAATGAAACGCGTTTCGCCGTCGCCTAAAGAGGTTAACCCCCAAAGCACCGGACGATAGTCGATATCCAGCGCCGTACGCAGGCCGTGACGGCGGGCGTACTCCAGCGCCTTCAGCACCGCTTCACGCGTGTTGGCGTGCGAAAGGTGGGTACCGGTTACCGCCAGCGCCCGGGAGGAGGCGATGTACTCTTCCTTAATGTCTTCTGGCGAAAGGGCCATATCGGCGCAGTTATCGCGGTAAAAAATGAGCGGAAATGTCTCCTGATCTTTAATCCCCAGCATCACTAACGCCGTCAGGCGCTGCTTATCGGTGATCAGATATTCGGTATCGACGCCGGCGCGGCTGAGCGTTTCGCGTAAAAAACGACCATTGTGCTCATCGCCCACGCGGGCAAGCATCGCCGATTTTAATCCCTGTATAGCGGTGCCGAAGGCGACGTTGCCGGAAGAGCCACCCAGGTACTTAGAAAAACTGGCAACATCTTCCAGCCTCGCGCCAATCTGCTGGGCATAGAGATCGACTGCCACCCGGCCAATACAGATGACGTCGAGTCGCTTTACTGCTGCATTCATAGCTAGGGTTTCCTTTTGCATTTCTGCTGTACGGAAGAGTCGGGATGCCGACAGCGTCTCCGAAAACAGCCTGAGGGTTATTGGTTATCCCTAGTTTGAGAAATAAATATTTCATTTGCAAACTAGATCGAAATTAAAAAACCAAAAATGTGAGGGATATACCACTCTGCCGCGCCGAGCCCCATTCTGCCTCAGATCCTGCGCGCCGAGGGAAAGCTGAACTACCGGCCATTTACTATCACTCTTTACCTATGATTTTTAAGGGGATATTAAGAGCAGTACCGCGTAAATTGCGTGTTATCCCGGATACAGGATGTGAATGAAACGGGTGAAATGCATAGAGAGTTTGATCCCTCTCGCAAAATGAAATATTTCTTCTGTATTTCTATTTAATGAAAAAAATGTTTGCCTATAATCCAGAAGTATTCCAGTGGCGTTAACGATTTTCCTGGCCCATCGCTTGTCACGCTGGGCGGGGTAAAACGCTGACCTACACGCAAATACTGAACAATAAGGATTGGGCAACATGGGCAAACTGAGACTGACAATGGCGCAGGCGCTGGTGAAGTTCCTGGATAACCAGTACCTGGAAGTCGATGGCGAAGAGCATAAGTTCGTTAAAGGCATCTTTGCTATCTTTGGCCACGGCAACGTGCTGGGAATGGGCCAGGCTCTTGAACAAGATAGCGGTGAAATGCGGGTCTATCAGGGGCGTAACGAGCAAGGGATGGCGCATGTCGCCACCGGTTTTGCCAGACAGTCCCTGCGTCGTCAGATTATTGCCTGCACCTCCTCCATTGGCCCCGGCGCGGCAAACATGATTACCGCTGCCGCCACCGCGACCGCCAACCGCATCCCTCTGCTGCTGCTGCCGGGAGATGTGTTTGCGACCCGCCAGCCTGACCCGGTATTACAGCAAATTGAGCAGAGTCACGATCTCAGCATTACCACTAATGACGCGTTTCGCGCGGTGAGTAAATACTGGGATCGCATCACCCGTCCGGAACAGCTGATGAGCGCCTGCATCAACGCCATGCGCGTGTTGACCGACCCGGCGGAAACCGGTGCGGTCACGCTCTGTCTGCCGCAGGATGTCCAGGGCGAAGCCTGGGATTATCCGGAGTCCTTCTTTACCCGTCGGGTACACCGCCTTGACCGCCGTCCGGCCAGCGCCGCACAGCTGGCGGATGCCGTGGCGGCGATTAAAGCCAGCCGTAAGCCGCTGATCGTCTGCGGCGGCGGGGTGAAATACTCCGGCGCCGGCGAAGCGTTGACCCATTTTGCCGAACGCTACGGCGTACCGTTTGCCGAAACCCAGGCGGGTAAAGGCAGCGTTGTCTCTTCGCATCCGTATAACGTGGGCGGCGTCGGCGAAACCGGCTGCCTGGCAGCGAACCTGCTGGCGAAAGAGGCGGACTTAGTCATCGGTCTCGGCACGCGTTTCAGCGATTTCACCACCTCGTCAAAATGGATTTTCCAGCATCCGGGCGTGCGCTTCCTCAATATTAACGTCAGCAACTTCGATGCCTGGAAGCTGGATGGGATTCCGATGCTGGCGGATGCCCGCGAAGCCCTCACCGCCCTCGATGACGCCCTGTCCGGCGAATCCTGGCAAGCAGGCTGGGGCGAGCAGATTGAAAGCGTGCAGAGCCGCCAGCTGAAAGAGACCCAGCGCGTTTACCAGGCGGTATGGCAGGAAACCGCTTTCGTCCCGGAAATCGACGACCATCTGGATCGGGAATCGGTGTATCGCGAATTTCGCCAGATAACCGACTCCACCCTGACGCAAAGCAGCGTCCTTGGCGTACTCAACGAAACGCTGCCGGCGGATGCGGTGATTGTAGCGGCGGCGGGGAGCCTGCCGGGAGACCTGCAGCGCGTCTGGCGCAACCGGGCCACCAACACCTATCACGTTGAATACGGCTACTCCTGCATGGGATATGAAGTCAGCGCTGCGCTGGGCGTGAAGTTAGCCCAACCGCAAAGCGAGGTCTATTCGCTGGTCGGCGATGGCTCATTCATGATGCTGCACTCCGAGCTGGTGACCTCCCTGCAGGAGCGCGCGAAGATCAACATCGTGCTGCTCGACAACATGGCCAACGGCTGTATCAACAACCTGCAGATGGAACACGGTATGGACAGCTTCGGCACCGAGTTCCGCTTCCGCTGCGCCGAATCGGGCCAGCTGCAGGGCGGCCTGGTACCGGTAGATTTCGCCACCGTCGCTGCCGGCTACGGCTGCAAAACCTGGCGCGTCACGACGCTAGAAGAACTACGCCACGCGCTGGACGCCGCGCGCCGCGAAACCGTCAGCACCCTGATAGACATTAAAGTGCTGCCGAAAACCATGGTGCACAAATATGGCAGCTGGTGGAACGTCGGCGTCGCGCAGTCTGCGCTCTCCGAGCGGATCCGTAAGGTTGCGCAAATGATCAATGAAAAACGCGCTCAGGCGCGGGATTACTAAAACAGAACACAAACCCTGAACCCTACAAATCTCGGGAGAAAACCAACTATGTCACTCAAATTAGGTGTCATCGGTGCCGGCGCTATCGGTAAAGAACATATCCGTCGTTGCACTCAGGTACTGCAGGGAGCCACGGTAGTGGCGGTTTCGGATATCAACGAAGAGAACGCGCGCGCCGCGGTTGCGCTGCCGGGCGTGCATGCCGAAGTGTACGCCGACGGTCATGACGTGATTAAGGCCAGCGATGTGGACGCCATTCTGGTCACCTCATGGGACCCCACCCACGAAGAGTACACGCTGGCCGCCATCGCCGCCGGGAAGCCGGTGTTCTGCGAGAAGCCGCTGGCGATGAGCGCGGAAGGCTGCCGCCGCATCGTTGATGCGGAAATGAAAGCCGGTCGCCGCCTGGTGCAGGTCGGATTTATGCGTCCTTATGACGAAGGCTATCTGGCGCTGAAAAAAGTGATCGATGACGGCGATATCGGCGCGCCGCTGATGCTGCGCTGCGCGCACCGCAACCAGTCGGTAGGTGAGGATTACATCACCAACATGGCGATCACCAACACTCTGATTCACGAACTGGATGTACTGCGCTGGCTGCTGAATGACGACTATGTTTCCGTGCAGGTGCGCTTTCCTCGCTCCACTTCCCACACCCATGCGCGCCTGAAAGACCCGCAGATCGTGTCGTTTGAAACAAAAAAAGGCACGCTGATCGACGTGGAAGTCTTTGTGAACTGTCAGTACGGCTATGACATCCAGTGTGAAGTGGTGGGGGAAACCGGTATTGCCCGCCTGCCTGAGCCGTCGGCTGTGCAGATGCGCAAAGCCGCTAACCTGTCGACCGCTATCCTGACCGACTGGAAGGATCGCTTTATCAAAGCGTATGACGTTGAGCTGCAGGCCTTTATCAATGATGTTCAGGCCGGTCAGCTGCACGGCCCATCGGCATGGGATGGCTACGCGGCATCCGTTGCAGCCGACGCCTGTATCAAAGCCCAGGGCACCAGCGAGCCGGTTGAGGTGACGCTGCCTGAGTGCCCTGATTTCTACAAACGCTAATCCCGCTTTGCTGACGGAACTTCTTTGCACAGGTAACGACGATGAAAATTGCTTTTGACGTTGATGTCATTAAAGACCTCGGGGTAACCCGAATGGTCCATCAGGTGGCGGAGTGGGGCTACAAGTACATTGAGCAATCGCCGCACCCGCAGATCAACCCGTTCTACAAGCACCCGCGAGCCAGCCGGGAAATTATGGCTGAGTACAAGCAGGCGCTGCGCGATACCGGCTTAGAGCTCTCTTCGTTTATCTGCGTCTACCGCTGGTCCGGTCCGGATGAGCTGCGCCGTCAGGCAGCAGTAAAAAACTGGAAACGGCTGATCGAAATCGCGGTTGAAATGGGTGTACAGGTGATCAACACCGAGTTCTCCGGCGATCCTAACCAGCCGGAGATTTGCGATGAGATGTTCTATCGCTCCATGGAAGAGCTGCTGCCGATTTTTGAGCGCGAAGGCATCCGCGTTGAAATTCAGGCGCATCCGTGGGACTTCTGCGAAGAGAACAACGAAACCGTCGATATCGTGAAGTCGTTCCGCAGCGATAACGTTAAGTACGTTTACAGCGTCCCGCACACCTTCTTCTATGACAAAGGCGTGGGTGACGTTGAGAAGATGCTGCGCTACGCGGGAAGCGATCTCTCCCATGTACTGATCGCGGATACCCGCAACCATACAAAACACTGCCGCTATATCGTTAACCCACCGGGCGTAGATGCCGTCGTTCACCAGCACGTGGGCGTCGGGGAAGGGGATGTTGATTTCGACGCGCTGTTCCGCACCCTGCGCGATATGAAATTTGCCGAGCAGACCTTCAAGGTCGGCGGTGAGCCTATCGTGGCCACCTCGCTATTCGGCTACCCGGAAAAAATGAAATACCAGGCAGTGGAAACCCGTGAACTCATCGAACGTGAATTGCTGCGCCGGTAGGCGCAGCGGCAGGAGCCCCCTACTATGAACAAAGATAACGTAAAACTGGCTATCGCCCCGATTGGCTGGACTAACGACGATATGCCGGAGCTGGGCAGCGAGAATACTTTTCAGCAAATCGTCAGCGAAATGGCGCTGGCGGGTTTTACCGGCAGCGAAGTCGGCAGCAAATATCCACGCGATCCGGCGGTTCTCAAGCCGATGCTGGATATCCGCGGCATTCAGATTTGCAACGCCTGGTTCAGCACCTTTTTTGCTAACGGCCAGCGGGAAAAAACCATTGATGAATTCGTTAACCACATGAATTTCCTGCATGCTATGGGCGCGAAAGTGATCGGCTGCTCGGAGCAGAGCGGCAGTATTCAGGGGCTGGAAAAGCCTATCCTGGAGAATGAGAAACCGTGCTTTAGCGAAGAAGAGTGGCAGCGGGTGGCGGAAGGCTATAACACCCTCGGTCGCCTGGCGGCGGAAAAGGGCATGCAGGTCTGTCTGCACCACCATATGGGTACCGGTATTCAGACGACGGCAGAGATCGACAAGTTTATGTCGCTGGTGGATGACAAGGTCTTCCTGCTCTACGACACCGGACACGCCTGGTATTCCGAAGGCGGCGAAGAGCCGATGCTGGCGATTCTGAAAAAATATCTGCCGCGCATTAACCATGTTCACCTGAAAGACGTACGTCCGCCGGTGATCGAGCAGGTGCGCCGCGAAGGACTCTCCTTCCTGGACGGCGTGAAGAAGGGGACCTTCACCGTGCCGGGCGACGGCGTCATTGATTTCCGTCCAGTGTTTAAACTGCTGGACGAGCATGGCTATAAAGGCTGGATGGTGGTTGAGGCCGAGCAGGATCCGGCGCTGGCCAACCCATTCGAATACGCCGTAAAAGCGCGTAAATACATCCGCGAGACGGCAGGAATCTAATCGTTGTTTCATTTTCAGGCCATACGCTGTATGGCCTGCTTTTTTTGCCCCATCACTCAGCAGTAGCTCAAGACGTAGAACGAAAACAACACGTCGGTGAGGCCTCGGCCTCTGCATTCAGACTAGAGCAAATCTTCCCTCAAACAAGGCGGGTTACTGGAGTCTATTATGTCTAAGGAACAATATCTTACACTCAATAAAGCGTCGGGACCGAATAGCAATACCCCGACAACGCCCTTTGTAAAAGTTGTCGCCCTGATCGCGACGCTTGGCGGTTTACTTTTTGGCTATGATACCGGGGTGATTTCCGGTGCCTTACTCTTTATGGGCACCGAGCTTCATCTCACTCCCTTTACCACCGGTCTGGTCACCAGCTCGTTGCTGTTCGGCGCCGCCTTTGGCGCACTGCTATCTGGCAATCTGGCGAATGCGGCGGGCAGAAAGAAAATTATTCTGTGGCTGGCGGTGCTTTTTGCCATCGGCGCGATAGGTACCTCTATGGCGCCGGACGTTAACTGGATGATTTTCTTTCGTCTTATTCTCGGCGTCGCGGTCGGCGGGGCGGCGGCTACCGTTCCGGTCTATATTGCCGAGATAGCTCCCGCGAATAAGCGCGGACAGCTGGTTACTTTGCAGGAACTGATGATCGTATCCGGTCAACTGCTGGCCTATATTTCTAATGCCACGTTCCATGAAGTCTGGGGCGGGGAAAGCACCTGGCGCTGGATGCTGGCGGTGGCGACGCTACCCGCCGTGCTGCTCTGGTTTGGCATGATGTTTATGCCGGATTCACCGCGCTGGTACGCGATGAAAGGGCGCCTGGCGGAAGCTCGTCGCGTGCTTGAGCGCACCCGGCATAAAGATGATGTTGAGTGGGAGCTGCTGGAAATCACCGAAACGCTGGATGAGCAGCGCAATCTCGGTAAGCCCCGGTTCAGCGAGATTATGACCCCGTGGTTGTTCAAGCTGTTTATGATCGGTATTGGTATAGCGGTTATTCAGCAGCTTACCGGTGTAAATACCATTATGTACTATGCCCCCACGGTACTGACCTCGGTTGGTATGACTGATAATGCCGCGCTGTTTGCCACTATCGCCAACGGCGTAGTCTCAGTATTGATGACATTCGTTGGCATCTGGATGCTTGGCAAAATTGGCCGTCGCCCAATGACCATGATTGGTCAGTTCGGCTGCACCGCCTGCCTGGTCTTTATCGGTGCGGTCAGCTATCTGTTGCCGGAGACGGTTAACGGCCAGCCTGATGCGCTGCGTGCCTATATGGTTCTGGCAGGGATGTTACTGTTTCTGAGCTTTCAGCAAGGGGCGCTGTCACCGGTGACCTGGCTGCTTATGTCGGAAATTTTCCCAACCCGCCTGCGCGGTATTTTTATGGGAGGGGCGGTATTTTCAATGTGGATTGCCAACTTCCTGATCTCCCTGTTCTTCCCGATACTGCTGGCGTGGTTAGGGCTTTCAGGCACCTTTTTTATCTTCGCCGGTATTGGCGTATTTGGCGCGATATTCGTCATTAAATGCGTACCGGAAACCCGGCACCGTAGTCTTGAACAAATCGAGCACTATCTGCGGGATAAGCTGGACACCAGTGAAGAAGGGCAGGCCGCCAGGGCCCGGCGAATAGTGGCTGAATCGCAGGCGAATAAAGTGTAACGCTGAGCGGTATCTGCGATGCTGGAGCGGTACTCAGCGGTCTGTACGGACCGGGCTAATGAGCCGTATCGAACGATCCCCTCCCCCTTGAAACAGGGGGAGGGGGTACACTGCTTCCGTACGGTATGACAGAAGATACCTCAACTATCGACGGGGATAGCGAGGGAAAGGGCTACTTCACTTCCGCCAGCGCGGTCTTATCGACGTAGGGCTTCATCAACGCATCGGCTTCCTTCTGCGCCGCCTGCACCGCGGCTTCCGGGGTAACATTGGCATCATTGACCACCGCGGCCAGCTGGTTTTCCATCGCCTTACGCACGGCAACGGTCTCCCAGGTGGAGTACCATGGATGGGCATACTTCAGCTGTTCGAGGGCGATAGCCGCGCGCGGATCCTGCTGCAGATACGCCTTCATTTCCGGCGTATCGTAGGCGGCCTTACGCGGGGAGAAGTAGCCGGTAAAGCGACTCCAGGCGCCGTTGACCTGCGGGCTCACCAGATACGTCAGGAACTGATACGCCGCTTTTTTCTGCGCGTCGTTGATGCCCTTGAAGCTGACCAGGCTGGCGCCGCCGATCGGTACCGCCCGCTGCTCTTTAGCCGGCAGCATCGCCACGCCCAGCTCAAAATCTTTGCTGTTCTCGCGCATAAAGCCCAGCGCGCCGGTGCTCAGCATCGCCATTCCGACTTTGCCGGAGAAGAAGCTGGCGCCGATCTGTTTCGAATTCAACACCCCGGAAGGCATCACTTTGTCTTTATAGACCAGGTTCTGCCAGAAGCGCAGGGCGCCGATGGTGGTTGGCGTGTTGTAATAGACTTCGCCCGGATAGTCCTCGTTAAAGTATTTCCCGCCGTTGGCGCGCACCAGCGCCGAGAAGATCCAGCCGCCGTAATCATCGTTGGTCGACGGCAGCATGATCCCCCACTGGCCTTTGCTTTCGTCGGTCAGCTTTCTGGCGTCCGCCAGCAGCTCGGCCCAGGTTTGCGGCGGCTGTTTGATCCCGGCCCGATCGAACATCGTTTTGTTGTAGTAAAGGATCGGCGTCGAGTTATGGAACGGGATCGCATAGGTGGTGCCCATCACCTGGGCGTTTTTATGCATGGCGGGCCAGAACGCCTTCACCAGAAAATCCCCCGCTTTTTGATCGCCATACTGGAACAGTTCGTCCATCGGCAGGATCTCATCTTTCAGCGCCAGATCGGTGGTGAAGTTGGCGGACATAATCACCAGCGCGGGCGGCTGCCCGGCTTTCTGCGCTGATTCGGCTTTGATCTTGGTGGTGTCGTAGTTGCCGGTAAAGATCCCGCGCACTTCGACATCCTGCTGCGACTCGTTGAATTGCTTAATGACGCGGGTCATCTCCATGGTCAGCTTGCCGTCCACCGGCGCCGGAAACATGAAGTCGATCTTCTCTTTCGCCAGCGCCGCGCCGCTCAGGGCAAGGCTGAGCCCAACCGCGAGAGCGGTGAGAGGTTTAAACATTGTTTGTCTCCATCAGTAAGCACCTGTCCACAGGCTATTTTATTTGCCAGTTTGGCCCTGGGCAGTGCTCAGACAAAACTCGTAGAGTTTTGAACACCCTTCAGGGTGGCCCGAAGGGGGAGCGTAGCGAATCATCCTCACGTACTACACGTACGCTCCGGTTCTTCCGCGCTGTCCGTGTCCAAACTGACTGCAACAATTACGCCTGATGTACCGGCGCTAAATTATGCTGGGTCTCAGCATGAAAAAGATGCACATCGGCAGGTGAAAAGCCGAGGATCAGCGAATCGCCTTTCTCCGGTACCGCGCCGCGATGGCGACGGCTAAAGCGTAAGGTGCCGATGGGGGTGCTGACGTGGAGCAAATAATCGGCTCCCATCAGTTCTCGTTGCAGCACGGTGGCGGGGAGGCGCAGATGGCTCTCCTCCACGCGGTCGCTGATATGTTCCGGGCGAATGCCTAACCACACTCGGGATTCTTCACGGTAGCGCGGCGGCAGCGGATAGCGCAGCTCACCCAGTAATACCTCACCATCAGCGCAGGGCAGTGAGAGCAGATTCATCGCCGGAGATCCGATAAACCCGGCGACAAACAGGTTGGCCGGGTTGGCGTACAGATACTCCGGTCGCCCGACCTGCTGTACGTGGCCGCCGTTCATCACCACGATGCGGTCGGCCATCGACATCGCTTCCGTCTGGTCATGGGTGACGTAGACGGTGCTGGTTCTGAGTTGCTGGTGGAGGTCCATAATGCTGTCGCGCACTTCGCTACGCAGGCGGGCGTCGAGGTTGGAGAGCGGCTCATCCATCAGGAACAGGCGCGGATTGCGCACAATCGCCCGCGCCATCGCCACCCGCTGCCGCTGGCCGCCGGAGAGCTTCGCCGGTTTGCGATCGAGCAGGGTATCCAGCTGCAGCATCTGCGCGACTTTATCCACCCGGGGCTGCCAGCTGGCCTTCTCCTCTTTGCGCACCTTCATGCCGAAGGTGATATTGTCGCGCACCGACAGGTGCGGAAACAGCGCATAGTTCTGGAAGATCATCGCGAAATTACGCTCTCTGGGCGACATGTCGGTGATGTTCTCATCGTGCAGCCAGATCTCCCCCTCGCTGACCGGCTCCAGCCCGGCGAGCAGGCGCAGCAGGGTGCTTTTACCGCAGCCGGACGGGCCCACCAGCACCACGAATTCCCCTTCGCGAATATCCAGCGACAGGGCGCTGAGGGCCGATTTACCGTCAAACTGTTTACTGATGTTTTGCAGACTAAGCATGGCGTTTAGCAATCTTCCGTTGGGCAGCTGATATTTTCGTCGTACATCCAGGGGCCGGCGTAGTGGGTCAGAGGATGCTGATAGCTCACCCACTGCTCGTCGACCTGGCGATGCATCAGGCACGACGCCGGAGAGAGGTCGTAGTACGGTCGGGTATCTTCATAAAAGTAGGGTACCTGGTGGACGGTTCCCGGGATGGTGGAGATGATGGCCTGGCGATACTGGGTCATGGTCAGGCTGTGGTTATGGCCGCAGAAAATGCGCGTCAGCGACGGGAAACGCTCAACCAGCGCCAGCAGACGATGGCCGTTTTCGCAGGCGATAGGATCCATCTGCGCATTGCCCAGCGGCAGCGGCGGATGATGCATAAACACCGTCGCCGGTTTATCGCCGCCATCAAACAGCTGGGCTTCCAGCCATTTGATGGTTTCCTCGGTCAGCCAGCCTTTCGACGTACCCGCCCGGCTGGAGTCGATAAACAGCAGACGAGTGGCAAAATCGTCTACCGCGTAGTGCATGTTTTGCGCGTCGTGGCCGAGCTGTGGGCACAGCGGATGCAGGTATTCCAGAAACAGCGCTTTATCGTCGTGGTTGCCGGGAATGAGATATAGCGGATAGTTCAGGCTGCCGAGGATCTGACGGGCGACCTCATACTCTTCCGGGCGGCCGCAGTTGACGATATCGCCGCTCACCACCACCGCGTCCGGACGCTCCTGCAGGGCGTTCAACTGGGAGACGACGTCGGCATTGGCGGCGTTGACGTCAATAAAGCCGTACAGCTTCTGGCCGCGGCTGCGGAAATGGGTATCGGAAATTTGCGCTAACAGCATGAAGAGCTCCTTATTTGATCCCGGAGAAGCCGAAGCTTCGCAGGAACTGTTTCTGGAAGAGGATAAACGCCAGCATCAGCGGCAGGCAGACCATCAGCGTGCCGGCGCCGATGATGCCCCACTGACCGCCGGATTCGGCGCCCATGGCGAACGAGACCAGCCCCACGGTCAGCACCTGTTTGTCCGGGTCGTTCAGCATCATCAGCGGCCACAGATACTCGTTCCAGTGGTAGGTAATGCTGACGGTGGCGAAGGCCAGCACCGACGGCCAGGACATCGGCAGCAGCACGCGGAACAGCACCTGCCACCAGCGACAGCCCTCCATCAGCGCCGCCTCTTCCAGCTCTTTGGGTATGGCCAGAAACGCCTGACGCATCAGGAACACGCCGAACGCCGAGGTGAAGTAGGGCATCATCACCCCGGTGAGGGTGTTGAGCAGGCCGAAGGTTTTCAGGGTCAGCATGTTCGGCACCATCATCACCACCGGCATGATCATCAGCTGGACGAGGAACATCAGGAACAGCGTCTTCTTGCCGCGAAACTCGTGGCAGGCGAAGACGTAGCCGGCGGTGGTGATGGTCAACAGCTGCACGAAGAAGGTGCCGAAGGTGAAGATAAGGGTGTTGGCGTAGAGGCTCAGCCAGTCGGCGCTGGCCCAGGCATCGCGGAAGTTATCCAGCGTCAGCGGCATACGGGGCAGCAGCGAGGCCATATCCTCGCCGAAGGTCGTGGCGCTGAACGAGGTCGCCAGCATCCATAAAAACGGGCTCATCCACAGCAGCGCCAGGCAGCACATTAATACCGTGAGCGTAAAGGGCTGCGAGCGGCGCAGGCGCAGCCAGAGCGGGCGCGATGCGCTGTGCGATCGCAGCGCCAGCGGCGAGATTTCAGCGCTCATAGTGCGCTCCTTTCTCCAGCAGTTTGAGGTTAATCAGCGAGAAGGCAAACAGCCCGGCCAGCGTCAGGAAGGTGGCGGCGGAAGCTTTACCTAAATCATGGGTGTCCCAGGCGAGGTTCTGGATGTAGTAGAGCAGCACTGTCGTGGCGTTATCCGGCCCGCCGCGGGTCATCACTGCCACGTGGTCGATCTGGGTGATGGAGTAGATCAGCGCCGTGGTTATCACGAAGCTCAGGGTCGGGCGCAGCAGCGGCAGCGTGACCTTAAAGAACACCTGCGTGCGGGTGGCGCCTTCCACGATCGCCGCTTCGCGCGTGGAGGCCGGAATGCTTTGCAGCCCGGCGAGGAAAAACAGCATGTAATAACCGGCGAACTTCCACACGCCAATCAGCGCCAGCGCCAGCAGCGCGCTATTGCTGCGCCCCAGCCAGTTGTTGTTCATCGGGCCAAACAGCTTCGCCAGATAGTGGTCGAGCAGGCCAAGGCCGGGCATAAAGATAAACAGCCACAGCGCGGCGGCGCTGACCATCGGGATAATCATCGGGAAGAAGAAGGCGGTGCGCAGCCAGCGGTTGACGCGGTGATTCTCGGTCAGGGCGACCGCCAGCAGTAGGGCGAGGGTCACGCCCGGTACCACCGTCAGCAGGATATAAAGCAGGTTATTCACCAGCGACTGCCAGAAGACGTTGTCGGCGAACAGACGACTAAAGTTCTCCAGCCCGACATACTGGCCGCCGTCGCTGACCATGCGGGTATCGAACAGGCTGTCATAAATCGATCGCCCGAGGGGAAACCAGGTAAACAGCAATAAAAACAGCAGGGAAGGCGACAGTATCAGCCAGGGAAGCCAGGTTTTTCTCATGGTGGCGGACGTCTCATTCAGGCGTTTGTAGAAGCCCGGATTGTGAGAAGGATTGACTGCAAACGTATGGCGGGGAGATGACGGTTTAATGACCAGGAAAACAAGCGCCGGGCAGACGGGCCGCCCGGCATCACCCCGGTCAGTGGCGTTCAGGCCGCGCGGCTGCGGCCTGAAGCATGACGAGGAACGATCAGAAGTCGGCTTTCAGCACCACGCGGTAGCGGGCCTTGCCCTCGCGAACGTGCTTCAGCGCCTCGTTGATCTGCGACATCGGGAACAGCTCGGTGGTTGGCGCGACTTTGCTGCGTCCGGCAAATTTCATCAGCTTGCGCAGCTCGGACGGGTTGCCGGTGGCCGAGCCGGAGATGCTGCGGTCGCCGCCAATCAGGGTAAAAGCGGGGACCGGGAACGGCTTCATTACCGCGCCGACGGTGTGGAAGTTGCCGCCGTACGCCAGCGCTTCAAAGTACGGCTGCCAGTCGAGGTCGACGGCGACGGTGTTGATAATCAGGTCGAACTGGCCGGCCAGCGCCTTTAAGGCTTCGGGATCGCGGCTGTTCACTACGCGATCGGCGCCCATTGCCAGCACTTCCTGCTCTTTCGCCGGATTGGAGCTAAAGGCGGTGACTTCCGCGCCCATCGCGTGCAGCAGCTTGATGGCGATATGGCCGAGGCCGCCAATGCCGATGACGCCGACGCGGCTGTTCGCCGTGACGTGATGCATCAGCAGCGGTTTGAAGACGGTAATGCCGCCGCAGAGCATCGGCCCGGCGGATTCAAGATCGACGTTTTCCGGCAGCGGGATCACCCATTGCCAGTCGGCGCGCAGCTTATCGGCGAAGCCGCCGCGGTTGATGATGGTGGGCACCGAGCCTTCCAGGCAGTTCACGTGGTTACCGCTGATACAGGCGTCGCAGTGGCCGCAGCTGCGCGCCGTCCAGCCAATGCCGACCTTCTGACCAACCTTCAGCCCTTTATCCTGCGCCGCGCTGCCCAGCGCCGCCACCCGGCCAATCACCTCGTGACCGGCCACCAGCGGATAGCTCGACATGCCCCATTCGTTGTCGATCATCGACAGGTCGGAGTGGCAGATCCCGCAGTACTCCACCTGTACTTCGACATCTTCCGGCTTAAGGTCGCCGGCATCGTACTCCCACAGCGACAGATCGGCGCCCGCTTCTTTGGCGGCGTAACTTTTAATAGTGCTCATGACAGTTTCCTTGGGTTTGGCGTAGTTAAGAAGGAAGTGTAGAGCATGGGGCGAGGGGACGCTTGGCAGAAGGAGGGGGGAAGGGGGGTATAGAGGAGGGAAAAATGTGCCCTGAAGAGGCTAACACACTGAGCCGATGAAAAATTCATCACTTGGTGGCAGGTGAATGCAACGTTGCTTGCATGGCAGCGTATGACAGGTATAATCCAGAACGTTTTCCGTATCCTTTCCGTGCCGGAGTGGCGAAATCGGTAGACGCAGTTGATTCAAAATCAACCGTAGAAATACGTGCCGGTTCGAGTCCGGCCTTCGGCACCAAAAGCATGTAAATGGACCTCAACTGAGGTCTTTTTTTATGCCTGAAACCCGCGCTACGCAAGCCTTTCCACGATTTTCACCTCAACTGAAGTCAACCTAATTCAACCCACATCAACAAGCCTGTGAGTATACTAATGAGTATATTTGCCGATTCGATATTGCTTGTATACTCACGAGATACCAATGGAAGGAGGACCATTATGGCCCTAACGGATACTAAAGTTCGTTCTGCGAAACCTGAGGAGAAAGAGTATTCACTTGTTGACGGCGACGGCATGTCCTTACTTGTAAAACCTAACGGTTCAAAGTATTGGCGATTTCGTTTCCGTTTTGGCCGTAAACAACATTTGATGGCGTTCGGTGTTTATCCCGAAGTTTCACTGGCGGATGCCCGGAAGAAAAGGGAAGAGGCCAGAAAGCTGGTAGCTGCTGGTATCGATCCTCGTGAGCATAAACGTGCTGTGAAAGAAGAGCAGGCGAAAGAGATTATTACTTTCGAGAAGGTTGCCAGAGAGTGGCTCGCGACCAACCAAAAATGGTCGGAAGATCATGCCGATCGCGTAAAAAAGAGCCTCGAAGATAATATCTTCCCGGCAATTGGTGCTCGCAACATTGCTGAACTGGGTACCCGCGATTTGTTAATTCCTATTAAAGCCGTGGAGACATCTGGACGTCTTGAAGTGGCTTCCCGTCTTCAACAGCGCACCACGGCCATCATGCGTTATGCAGTGCAAAGCGGGTTAATTGATTACAACCCGGCGCAGGAGATGGCTGGAGCCGTCGCATCTGGCAATCGACAACATCGCCCGGCGCTGGAATTAAAGCGCATCCCTGAGTTACTCGAGAAAATAGACGGCTATACCGGCAGGCCGCTAACCCGTTGGGCAACGGAACTCACTTTGCTTATCTTTATTCGATCCAGTGAGCTGCGTTTTGCTCGCTGGTCAGAGATCGATTTTGAAACGTCAATGTGGACCATCCCGCCTGAGCGAGAGCCTATTCCCGGCGTGAAACATTCTCAGCGAGGATCAAAGATGCGTACACCTCATCTGGTGCCGCTTTCAAAGCAGGCTCTGGCAATCCTGAAGCAGATAAAACAGTTTTGCGGGGAACACGAGTTGATTTTCATTGGCGATCACGATCCGCGCAAGCCCATGAGTGAGAACACGGTCAACAGTGCTCTGCGGGTTATGGGTTATGACACTAAAGTTGAAATTTGCGGCCACGGCTTCCGTACAATGGCTTGTAGTTCGTTGATTGAGTCAGGGCTATGGTCGAAGGATGCGGTGGAGCGCCAGATGAGCCATATGGAACGTAACTCGGTACGCGCAGCATATATCCATAAAGCGGAACATCTGGATGAACGCAAACTGATGTTGCAGTGGTGGGCCGATTTTCTAGATGCAAATCGGGAAAGAGCGGTTACGCCGTTTGATTATGCGAAGGTAAATCGGGGTTAAGCGTAAACTTAGCAGTTGTAATTTAGCAGTCCAATGGCCTTTTATAAATAAAAGGCCATTCCGATTACTGATTGCTAATAAGTTACTGATAATAATCAGCAAAACTGCTGCTGAATAATGATTCTGCATTTTCAGCTACAGCTATAGCAGTTCGTACATCCTGCCGTTTCAAATCTAACACTCGTAATTTACCCTTTACTTCGGCGACGGATTCGATTCGCCTATAAGCATCAGGATGGTGTTCGGCATATAGCGCCAGTCCTTTCAGTTTAGGCAAGGCATCAGCCAGATGCAGGCCATGTGGATCTACCAGGTCCACAATCATTTCGCCATCCTGTTCGGCAAAGAATAGGAAATCGGGACGAACAATTTTGTACTGTTCGGCTTCAACATAAGCGATTCCTAGTGACGACTGCCCTGTGTATTGTGGATTTCGATACCAGAATGCAAATCCTTCACGTGTGGTTTCGATCTCAAAAACCGTGGTTTCCCAATGGTTTAACTGCGTCGGATAGTTCCCGTTTTCGTCACACAACAAATGGTGTTTCCAGACAGGAAGGTCAGTTTCCTTCTCGCCTTCACGCGCCCTGGTCATTTCAAACTTGTTCTCTGGCCTGACCAGATCCACATCCTGCGGTTTGCTACTCATTTCGACGATTTGACGATAAGCCTCTTTACGCTCATCTTTCAAGGACTTGATCTGCTGCGTGTACTCAGCCAGCCACGCCTTCGCCAGTTTATCAGCCTCGGCATCGAAGTAATCCTGCACCTCCATCACTAGCCCCAAACCAGCAACGGTCACACGAGCTTCCATGATTGCTTCCAAATACTCCTCAGCATCCTCTTCTCGATCCGCGACCTTATCGGCCAGATATTCGACATAGGTACGTGAAACATCCGGGCTGAAGATTCGGGCTGCACGCCGGTAGGCGTCATCAATCACCGCTACGTCCGCCTCCTCCCAGAATTCGTTGAAGGTCATTGCTTTGTTCTTCAGGCTGGCCACCACCGCTTTACCATCCACTACGAGCACTGCATTGCGCTTGTTTTTGATTTTTTCAGCATTTTCTGTCTGGAATTTGTCCAGGACAGCGTGCAAAGCAGCATGGGCTTTCCTGACTGCCCCATCAAGAATGCCGTCATCAACCAGTTCCTGTGCCAGCGCGGTCAGACGTCTGGCTGGTCTGGCTCCTTTCTGTGGCCGGGTTTGTGAAGGTAGCGCTTCAAATACTTCCCATACTGCAGCTGAAGCCGCCGGGTTGGGTTTCATCTCCACAGGGTTAACTAGGATACGTCCGCTCGGAGGAGATGTATCATCGCCCTTAAACAAGGTATTGACGACATCTCTCACTGTATTGGTATTAAACTTGGGCAACAGGCATTCGACAGAGTTTAAGCGCTCATTACCCGGAATGCGTCTAGCCAGTGGAGTTCGTACCATACGCCCCAGTAATTGCGTAATATGTGTTTTGTCGCTGGCAGCGCGGAAGGAAACCATTACTTCGGCACGCGGGCAATCCCAGCCAGTGCTGATGGCATCTTTAGCAATCAGTACGCGCACCCAGGTTGATTCCTGCACCCGCTGCGGTTCAATATAAGGTACCTGGTGTTGGCCGAAACGCTGTGTGGTATGTTCACCGAATACATGAGCAACACTGTCAACGGGCAATTCGGGGTAACGAGAGAATAGCGTATCCAGCCAACGCCCTACTTCGTTCGGGTCAGGCGTATTGGGTACTTGGAATACCATCAGCGGCACTACTTCGCGCACAGTTTCCTGCTGTTTTGCATACTCTGCCCAGGCATCGGTCACTTCCCTGAGTCTGTCGGCAGCACGGCGGACCCACACGGTATCAAAGTCACCGGCTTCATCTGGCACACCAAGAATGATATCGTCCTTGATAAGTCCAGATTCCTGCACTTTAGCCGAGTCAACCATCACATTCTGCAGTTTGACATGATGGCCAGCATTCGCAATGGCTTTGTCGAACCGTTCAACAGTGGCGGAAATACCCCACACTACTGGAATACCCTTCACTCCAGCCGAACCATTGATGAGCCGTTGTACAATGGTACTTTTAGCTGCTTCGCTGGAAGTCGTTGACGAACCCATACCCCTGTGCGCTTCGTCCAGTACCAGATAGAGGGTCAGATCCGGGTCTTCGATGGTGTTCTGGATGGTATCCCACAGCGTATAAGCCTGTGCATCAGGGGCTGCTTCGAAAAGCCCGCCTGTATCATCGAACCCGCGCACCAGCAGACTTTTTTTGCCAAATTTCTGCGTGTTAAGGAAATAGATTTTCCCAGCCTGAAACTTGCGCCGACTGAAAGGATGTTCCACTACCACCATATCGTTGTAGTTGATACGGTCACTAGCTTCCATCAGGCGAAAACGGGTTTGCTCATTCAGTGCTGGGTCGTCACTGAACCAGATCACTACTGCGCCGGGATCGGCATCGAAATTAAACTCGTCGTCGCCATGAAACAATGCTTCAAACGCAGCGGCAGCCATGACGGTCTTACCTGCACCGGTCACAGCCGTTAAAGAGAAGGCGCTCTTGTCATTTTCGTTATGCCAGTAACGGCGAGCTTTTCTGAGATTCACCAGCGAATCACGTACAGCATCACGCTGGTAGTCTTTGAGAGTGAACTTCATTCTGTTAATTCCCCACTGGTGAAGCTGAAATTGGTCAGGTACGATTCGTACAAACGTACCGGCTCAACACCTTTTGGCAGACGTCTGGTGACAGCCTGGAAGTGGCGATCATCGTCAGTAACGATAAAGGCCACTCGCACGTCACTGGCGTGGCTAATGGCTTCAATGAAAGGTGTGGCCTGATCCACAGCCGATAGAAGGCCATAAGTATCAGTTACTGCCCATCCTTCAGCAGGCAGTGTGTCAATGCGCTTGCCTTGTGCTCCTGCGCGTAACCACAACAATGGCGCAATGCGAGCATAAGCCAAGTTGTAACTAACTGACTTCTCAGCTTCGTAGGTCAGGGTGAAGAACTCGGCGTTTTCCTCAAAGCCTTCAGACATTGGGAACTCATCGGTAAACTTATAATCACCTTTAATCGGTTCACCCTCAGGGGTCTTGCCTGTAATAGCAGCCTGTACGCGTGGCTTAGTGATGTAGTCACAAATACCCCATTTCTCCCAATTAGAGTCACCGGGGCGAGAACCCTGTTCGCGTAGTTTTTTCTGTTCGTCAGCGGCGACCTCATTATTGGTAACCGAGATACACTGACGGCGACCACCGTCTTGGCGGTTTAGGCGCATTACAGCATGGGCAGTCGTACCGGAGCCACTGAAGAAGTCTAGAATGATAGCTTTAGGTTTGTTCGTAACAAAGAGCCTCAGTACGTCCTCAACTGCATAGAGAGATTTCGGGAAAGGGAATTTCCGGCCAGGAAGTAAAGCTCGCAGCAACATAGAACCATGTTCACTTGCGCTATGGCTAACTTTATCCCAAATGGTTCTAGGTGCTGAAACTCTTCCACCGTCCTCCTTGAAATACACGCGCAGAACGCCATCAGGTGTCTTACCCTTGACTTCCAACTCACCCGAATCAATTGCCGCTAGCTGCTCTGAAGTCAGGTAAAATATTGGGAATCTGCCTTTCTCAATATCAACTTTCCCTGTTCTCACAGCACCAATTCGCATAAGGTCTCGTAGTGTTTCAGGCACAACAGACCAGCGACCATCTTCACCATCCGGGCGAGGAGTCGGCCAAACAGCTACCAATCCTTCCGGTACATGCACAGAACGAATTGATTGATCAATCGGGAGTGAATCTCCGATCTTTTCAATTTGCCCATCTTTATTAAAAAAGATCGGATAAAAAGCACCAGGAGATTTACTGCGGATTCCATTTGCACCAGTCCTAGTAAGTCCTCGCCAGCGAACTTCTTTTCCTGCACTACCTTCTTTCACATCTCCGAAAACAGTGCATGTTCCAAATTGAGCAACGAAAATGTATTCGTCTACACGGGCGAATCCATCGCGGGGAACCCCCTTTGGGTTGATGACACTGCTGAGCATTTGAATACGCGCTTCAGGGAAAGTCTGTTCCAATAACAAACCGAAACGCAGATATTCCTTTTCATCGATAGTGGCTATAAGTACTGAATTAGCAGGATTGAGCAATTCTTTTGCAATTAGAAGGCGTCGCTCCATAAAAGCCAGCCACTTGCTATGTCGATATAAGTCGTCCTTCTCAACATAATCGTTATTGTATTTCCAGTCCTTAGCCCCTGTGTTATAGGGTGGGTCGATATAAATAGCGTCCACTTTGCCCCTATGCGTATAAGTCAACGCTTTCAACACATGATAGTTCTCGCCATTGATGACTGAATGGAAAGGCTTGTCTCCACCGCGTTGCACTTTTCCCGTACTAACCAGACCCGGCCAGATCGTGTCACGAAATTCAGCTATAACAACAAGATTGCTCAGCGCTACAGTCTGAGTCTCGACATCAGCCGCGCCCAGCAACTCGAGATCAGCGACCTTCTTCGCCTTGTGGATGGCTTTAACCTGCCACAACCGTTGATCATCTTTCTTAATGGGCCCACGCTCTGGCAGAACGCGAACCTTGTCTCCCTTGCGAATAGGCCGCAATGGCAACTCAACAACTTCAGGGCTATGTCGTTCGAAATTAAGACCAAAGGGAAGTCGTGATGACAGGATCTTGATTTCCCGATCCAGGTCAGCACCCAATTGCGGGTCTTTGGCCTTCGCTTTGGCAATTAAATCAGTCAGCCTAGACATATCTTCCTTTCTTCTTATCAATTCTGAGCATTGTAGGTTCTGAACGTTCGGCTCTCAGGAAAGCCCAATATGTTGATTCACACAAGGAATCAGAACGCTAAAAAATTGGCGGTAATATTAACACTATGCAATGGGTTCGGCGATCCTAAAACCGAGAGTTTCGGGGGGCTTCGGCTCTGGATACACATATGGGTAATGTTGGTGTTCGACCTCCGCCAGGTTCTCCCTTGCATGTTTAAACCTTGTGGGCAACAGGTGCTCCCTGTGATTCGATGACACAACTGGCTGGTTTCGGCATCAGTTAACCAGCGCATCAAGGTCAGGCCGAAGTACCATTCTGAATACCAGCAATCGTGGATGCGTTTTCGATGCCTGTCTTCTGCTGGGCAGAATGAGCGCTAAAGGTAACTGCTACGATATCGTACCTATGTCAGATCAGGTATCCGGCGACGATAAGAACTGACCAGGGGCCGGAGTTTACCTGCCGCGCACTGGATCAATGGGCTTTTGAGCATGGTGTTGAGTTGCGCTTAATCCAGCCGGGCAAACCAACACAGAACGGATTTATTGAGAGTTTTAACGGACGATTTCGCGATGAATGTCTGAATGAGCACTGGTTCAGTGATATCGTTCATGCCAAGAAAGTCATTAATGACTGGCGGCAGGATTATAACGAGTGTCGTCCACATTCAGCACTGAATTATCAGACGCCATCAGAGTTTGCAGCACGGTGGCGAAATGAAAAATGTGAAGGTAAACAAACCGACATTGCTAACTGATGGTTGTATCTAATACTGGGGGCAGGTCAGTCACACAATGAGTACCATTCTTCACGAAGAAGGTTTTGACTCTGCGTGGATTGAAACTCAACATTGCTAATGTGGACAAGAATGCGATTCGTGGGGCTTACAACCATGCGCAATATCTGGATGGAAGAAAAGAGATGATGCAGTGGTATGCAGACTATATTACCCACTTGCTAAGATCATCACTTTCACCAATGAAAACATAGCATTAAGTAAAATGGCTAAACTGTTAATGTTCAGCCATTACCTTTTTAATTCACTAAACGTAAATGCTGATTTTGTATACTCAGTGAGTACAACTGGTTAACTTCGGGTAAAAAAAGGTTGAATATAGATGCAAGTTCATTCTGATCATAACCCAGCTCTTCTTTCGCATGATCAATAATTGCATTCAGTAAAGTGGGTTTTTCCCCATTTACATCGAGTTTTACAGGCTCATCAACCTTGTAACGTTTGATGGACATCTGCCTCCAGATCCAATCACTTTGGCCTGCCGTAATAGCTTTTAATGTTTTAGCTCTGTAGAACAACGCAGCCATTGAGGTTCGCCAGAATGGTTTAAGTGCGGCAGCCTTTTCAATGCTTACATTTCTTAAATCATTATAAATATCTGAAGCGGGCATTAGTAATTCTGCAGCAAAAGTATTTGCCTCCTCTTCCATTTCAGGAGTGGGAGCACGATGCATGACTAAATGTCCCAGCTCATGAGCTAAGGTAAATCGGTAGCGGTCCATTGGCTGATTTTTGTTTATAAAGATCAGTGGTGGCAGTCCAGCAAGGTTATAACTAAGGCCGGAAAGACTCGTATCGTCCATATCACAGTCGATGATAATGACTCCAGCCCTTTCTAACACTTCGACTAGATTTTTTATTGGTCCGCGTGGGATGTGCCATGCTGTACGAACGTTACGCGCAATTTGCTCAACATTGTCTTCATAATCGTCAGGATCATAGTACGGAAGTTCATATTCAGGTTCAAAATCAACGAACTGCAAAAGCTTTCTGAGATGGGTTATGCGTACATTTACTTCCGCAACAAGCTTGTCCAGTACTTTCATACCGACTGACGCTTTTTTACGATACATGGGATTTGCACTTATAGGTCCACCATAAAGCCTTTCAGACATCATGAAAAACTCAACGGGGCAGTTGAGCGCTTTTGCGATGCTATCGATTTGCTCATCAGTGGCCGGCTTAAGGCCTTGCTCAATCTTAGACAAGGTTCCTTGAGAAATGGCGATAATCTGAGCCAAATCCTTCTGGCTCATACCCAACATTTTCCGACGCAACTCAATCATCTCTGGGCGTATTGTGGCTGCTGACTTAATCTCCACGACCATTTTCTACCTTCGGTTCTGCCTTTCTAGCCCGTTTTGGTTTCACAACACTTTTTGCTGGGGAAACCGTCTTAACAGGCTGTGGTTGGGGTATGTTCAATTCAAGCTTAGATACAGGCATTTCGTACAGATTTTCATCTGTTAAATCAATTGCCCACGCAACAAACTTACCATTGCGCTGCGTGAGAACAATTTTATCAATTCCTACACCATCGTCACTAAGTATGTAGAGTAGCTCTAAACGAACTAATCCTCCAAACATGTCCATTTCAGGATTATGAAAATCCAAGGCTCTTTGAGTAGGGTAATTGGAAGAACGAAGGCTCTTATCACCTTTCTTAATCCTTACAAAATATCGATCCTGAATCAGAAAGCCTACCTGATATGGCATTTTTACATATTTGATCCCTTTAAGATTAGAAGTTTCAATACTGTCTTTAAGGAAAAACAATGCGTCATTGCGGAGAACAGCTGAACGAACACGCTTATCAATCAACCGTCGTGCGACATCGTTTTGAAGCCAATTTTTCCAAACATTGTCGAAAACTGAAGTTAGGGTGTTGTAGTAGGGTTGACAGACTGAATGTGCTTCTTCTTTGTTGATTAAAGACATATAGAATCTCTGGAATTTTTGCTGTGAAATGTCATGGATAAGCATAAAACTCAGCCACATTTTTTACAACGAATTATTCCAAAAAATATTCCAAAACAAAGTAAATGTATGTTTTTTTTAACATTTATTATTTTTGCACTATACTCTCCTGTTAAGCTCGCAGTGCATTCTTGTTCGAGCCCCATCAATAGCAGCTGCTGAAATCGCTGCTGTGTTGCTGGACAGTTAGCTTGTCTGATATGCTTTGATTGCTCTTTAGCTTGTGGCTCAGTATTAAAGCCTTGTCGGGCGCTTCGCCAGACACCAACTTATTGAACGACATTGTGGTTGCGAAAGTCTCGCGACCCAAGTTCGTTAACTCACTTAGGTCGCGAGACTTTCGCTTCCTCTAGTAAAGAGCGCAACACAGCCCTTCATCTGAAGGGCTCTAACTCTAGAGTCGATAAAATGACAACTCTAAAACATCATTTACTCACCAGCCCCTTAGTTGCGGAACAGGCGTTCAGTTTGCTCTCTACCTCCTCGTCTAAAAAAGTGACGAAATTGGATGTGGAAAAATGGCTCACTGTCTCACTTGCAAAGGTGATAGTAAGTGGCCCCAAGATGTACAGAGTTTATACAATCCCCAAAAAAAATGGGGGCAAACGTACAATTGCTCATCCGTCAAGAGCTCTCAAGGTGATCCAAAGAGGATTAGTTGAATTCTTAAACGATAAATTACCTGTACATGATGCTGCGTATGCATATAGAAAAAATATAAGTATTAAAGAGAATGCGCTTCAACATGTGACAAATCCATATTTTTTAAGAATGGATCTCGCTGACTTCTTTAATAGTATTGATGTTAATCTATTTGAGGAGCGGATTGAGAAACATAAAATCCAACTAAGCGCAGCAGACAAAGCATTAATCCGTCGTTCTGTGTTTTGGAGTCCCAAGAAGACAAATACAGGAACCCTTATTCTCAGCATAGGTGCGCCTTCATCGCCATTAATATCAAATTTCATTATGTTTTCATTCGATGAAACGATTAGTTCAATCTGTGCGCCTCTGAAGATCACATATACGAGATATGCCGATGATTTATTTTTTTCTACTAAGAATAAAAATATACTTTTTAAAATCCCAAGCCTAATCCAATATGTTTTAAGTACTGAGTTTGGTAAAAAATTAACGATTAATGAAGTTAAAACTAGTTTTTCATCTAAAGCACATAACAGGCATATTGCAGGAGTTACCATTACTAATAATGACACTCTATCTTTAGGTCGAGAGAAAAAAAGGATAATATCGTCAATGATCCATAAATACTCCCTAGGTAAATCTGACGATATTGAACTGGCTAAACTACAGGGGCTTTTATCCTTTTCGAAACATATAGAGCCTTTATTTATCGAAAGAATGATGAAAAAATACTCAGTTAATTTGGTAGATAAAATAATCTCTGGTCAATGGAGGAAATAATGGAAGATAAAAATAAAAAGGCAACCAGAACTGTAACTGAAAAAATTGAAGGTGCAGAAAAAGGACATCTGGGGGATATGTTTGAAGTTGCAGGATGGATGGAGTCAGGGCGTTATTCTCTAAATACAGATAAAGCTAAAGCCCAAGAATATTACGATCATATAAATGAAAACCTTCAAACAAAACGACCTTTTTTTTCTAGCTTAGAGTTAGTAAATTATAAAGGTATTAGAAAAACGGTAAAAAAAATCAGCCTTGACCCATATTTGAATATTTTTGTAGGCGTGAATGGCAGCGGGAAAACGACAATAATTGAATCTATAGTAAAAGCATCTACTTGGCTGGTTAATGGTATTAAAAATAGAGCAAATGGTAAAGGAATCCATCCCGCTGAAATAAATAATTCTCAAGATGCAAAAGATTGTGCAATTACAGCAACATTAACTCTTGATGAGAAATCAACATTCACACTCATCTTGTATAAAAATAAAAACAGTACAAATAAGAACAGAAGCTCATTGAGTGAGTTTAAAAACTTAGCCGAAATGTATTATTCACTCAACAGTAAATATAAAGGTGAATCCTGTCTCCCTCTCTTTTGCCACTATTCAGTTAGTAGAGCTTTAGAAATAAAAACAGATGATGAACAAAATAATGGTGAAATTACTGCATTTAATAACTTAGATGGGTACAACTTTTCATTTGAAGAATCTAGGAATTTCAAGAATTTAATTAAGTGGATGTTATTTTGTGGCTCTCAAAACAATGATGAAGTTGATGATATCAAAAACAAACTATCTTCCCTTGAGGTTAAATATAATACAACATATGAAATCTATAACTTTTTAGCAGATGAAACTAAAGAAGAATCCGCTATTGGAATAAAACTTAAAAATGAATTAGATGAACTTCGCATTAAAATTGCAGAATTCCAGTTAAATCTAAATAATGTCGATGGCAATATCGTTACTATTGTTAAAAAAGCAATATATAAATTTATGAGCATCGACAATATAAGAATGAAAGTTGATAAAGATAACGTATCAATCTTACTTGACAAAAAAGGTATAACTATTTCTGCCACTGACCTTTCTCAGGGTGAAAAAGCTTTATTTTCCTTAGTCAGTGATATTAGCCGTAGGCTTATTCTTCTAAATCCAGGAAAAGGGATTGAGGCTTTAAAAGGTCATGGTGTTGTAATTATCGATGAAATTGATTTACACTTACACCCGAAATGGCAACAGGAAATCATTGGACAACTACAGGATACTTTTCCTAATATTCAATTTATTATAACAACTCATAGTCCTCAGGTATTATCAACCGCACCGAGCCATTGCATTAAAGTTATTCGTAATGATGAAAATGGAATGCTAAATATTGTCGAACCTGAATTCTCTCTCGGTTCCGAGTCCGATATGATTCTTGAGGATATATTTCTTGTAAACTCTCGCCCGGAAAATATTGAGCAAGTAAAAATGCTTAACCGGTACAAAGATTTAATAGAACTCGATAAGTGGGATACGGATGAGGCTGAAGATTTAAAGAAGGAGCTCGATAAATGGGCGGGTAAACACGATCCTGTAATGAAAAAACTGCAAATGGATATTAGGCTTCGTGAGTTTAGAAGAGGGAAAAAATAATGAAAAAAATAAAAAAAGGGGATGAGCCGAATTTATTATCTATATATAAAAGGGAAAATCCTAACAGTGATTGGAAGAATGGCTTCAGACAAAATGCTGGAGCAGAGGCAAATCAGTCAGTTCGAGATGCTCTCAAAAATGAACAATTTGGTTTATGCGTTTATTGTGAAATAGATCTTAAGGATTCTGGAGGAATTGGATTTGATGATTTCAGAGTAGAACATTTCTTTCCGGAAAATCCAAAGGCAGGCGAATCAAGAGGTGATGGTATAAATTATGCTTTGCACTGGCCAAACTTATTTGGATGTTGTACTGGAGGGAACGTACCACATGTAGTAGAGAGCGAGGAAAGGTATAGCAACCCACATACTCATTGTGATGTTCCCAAAATGAATAATGATTGGACAGCAATTATCCTCGACCCCACTGTAGATATACCAGCATTTCCATCGCTTTTTGAGTTTAATGAGGAGGGAACTATTTCTGTATCTGATAGTTGCCCACAAGAAATTAAGGAAAAAGCAAATAAAAGTATTGAATACTTAAAGCTTAACACAAAGAAAATTGAAAGATTTAGAAGCGCCACAATCCAAAAAATAAGAGATGAATTACTTTCATTTCCAGAAGAAAATCTTCCTGCAGTTTTGAATGAGTTATCTGAAGCTTACCTTTGCCCGGATAATAACGGTAAGCTATCTCCTTTTTTTTCTACAATCAGATGGTATCTTGGTCCAGCTGCAGAGGATGTTTTACGAGAATCAGAATATAATGGTTAAAATTAAAATATAACTTATAAAGTTGATGATATTTAATCATCAGGATGATTGTTTTTTCCATTATGTTAGCCGGTATATTACATTCATATCGATAATACTTTAAATTGCATGCTACCCGTGTCGTGGCATGCCCATAAGACTTGGGCTGCATTGTTGCTTAAGCATGCAACTTCAAGTTTATTGGGTATAACAGCATTACTTATGCTAGCTCTTAAAAAATCAACGTTTTCCTCGCATGTATCCTGAGTAATTTAAATATTACACTGCAACATAAACATATAAATTAGCATCATTTCATTTTTTATATATCCAACAGAACAGCATCATTATAATATAAATCCTCATAATCCCAAGATAAATAATAATTTAACTTTGCACACTGTTCACAGTAAAACCTCACCTTTAAGTACTCATTTTTCAAAATTTTTCTATATCGAAGATACAACGTTCTTTCTGACAGAGTAATATCAAATTCCTCTAATTCACGACACGCCTTTTCACTTACACTTCCTTTATTATCACTTTCACAATAAATAGGTTGGTTAGCATTTTCTTTTTTTATTAGACTCATAAGAAAAACTCCCAAAGTTCCTGGCCACTTGGCAAACGTTCCCTTAAATAATCTTTTATGCCTAAAAAGGCGGTTAACGTTTATTAATAGATAGTTTGCTGACTTTCGGTGGTCCATATGTAATGCTTGGAACAAAAATAAATCAGTAGTATTAGAGAATAGTACATCGATAAGATATTTATAATTATCAGCCATGTCACGACATACAATCGATGAGGTTCCTTTAGGTGGAACCTTTATTATTAACTCATCAGAATCCCCAGGTCCAGCAATATATTTCGCATTAGATCTCAAAATCTCAAACTCCATCAGAAGTCCAACTCTTATAAAAGCACATTTACTTTCTTCTCGAGAAGTTTTGGCGTTGTATTTTGCAGCGTAAAGAATACCCAAATCATTTAAATAGTTAAAAAATAAAATTGAATCTAGCGGATGAATAATACTGACCGTTTTAGATGCAAGTCTAAATCTTATCGCTGATGAAGTATTTGCTATCTCCTCTTTAGCTAGTAGATATTCTAAAGAACTAAGGAAAACCGCTTTATTAACTCCATTTTTCTCAGCTAAATTAGAGAGAGTAGAAATGGATATTTCAGTTCTTTTATTTATTAACTTCTCCAGTTCTTCATAAGACATAATATCGACATTGCCAAAAATCTTAAACGTATCAATTTCATCATTACTTAAGGCAACCTCGATACCACATAGAAGATAGTGATTTAAAATATCACGCTCGATAAGTGATGAACAGATCCTATTTGTGACTTCTTCCACTAACGAAAAAATAACTAAACAAGCTTTAGTTTGTTCATTGCTTAAAAATAGTGAAGTATAGACATTCTTGAAATGTATAAAATCCATTATATCTATTACAGCATTTTGAACTGGTGTCACCTTTGGCATTAATAAACTCCAGTGTCTAAAAAAGTATTTCTAATTTACCAATTTTACACACTAAAAGAACCAATTACTATCCTCTTCGTAGCAACAAATCTGCACATCCAAACACTTACTTTACGAAGGGGTCAATAATGACAAGTACAGATGCAATTAAGAATAAATTACAGAAACGTAAAGCAGCTATTAGCATCAAGGGCCACCTGTCTTCTCCTATCGGAGACTCCCCAAGCCCTAAGCATGTATGGGGTACATCTGTAGTGCCAGCCAAGTTAGTAACAAGCTTAATCTCTGTTGATACCGTTCAGCCAAGTTACAACCAAGATGACAGTTTAGTCGATATGAAGTACATCGTGAGCACTTCAGGTCTGACAAATAAATTCTTCTACGCTCTTATCAAGCGTGGGGCGTTCCCCCGCCCAATAAAACTAGGGAGAGCTTCGCGGTGGAAGATGAGTGAGTTTAAACAGTGGATCGAAGAACGTGCTGCTGCAAGGTAATACGCAGGAGATAGTAACAAGTGCATTATGCGTTGAAAAATGCAGGTAATGTATTTTCGTAATATGCAAAAGAAGCAGAATCAAGTTATCCGTACACAGGAAATGAGGCTATGTCTTTAAATAACAGTCCAGAGAAAAAAAACGGGACAACGTTCCCTTTACACTGTTTACCTGAGCAATTAAAAGAGACAGTTGAACGTGTGAATATGTTTACAGGAATGTCAATGGAACTAACGATAAACATTATTTTCACCATGCTTTCAATTATCTGCCAGTACCTTGTTGGTGTTGTATCACCTTACTCGGGTATACCTGGCCCATGCTCTTTATACCTACTTACGCTTGCCGAGTCTGGTGAAGGTAAGACGTTTCTGTCACGACTGTTAATGAGGCCCTTTTACAGCCAGATTGAGAAAATGCAGCTTGAATACAGAGATCGGCTTACCATCTATAAAAGACAACATCGTATCTGGAAAACTAGCTTACAGGGATTCGATGCCAATCAACGTCAGGCTATAAAAAATGGAAAGGGTGTCGAGGATGCTCAGGTTCAGCTTGATGAACATTATAAAGGTGAACCCAAACGTCCTGTTGAGCCAAAATTCAGCTATCAGGATGTGACATTTAAAGGTCTTATCCAGGGCTTAAGCCTACATGCTGAAGCTGGCATCATTATGGATGAAGCGTTCTCTTTTTTCAGAAGCGGGTTGAAAAATCATCTCGGACTGTTGAATAAAGGCTGGGATGGAGGGAAATATTCATTTGACAGAACAGATGGTGAGAACTACGAACTCCCATTATGTCTGATGCTTTCACTAATGATTCAGCCTGGCGTATTTATTAATTATTTAGAAAAACATGGAGAGATGGCTAAAAGCAGTGGTTTACTTGCCCGATTCCTTGTTATGAAGGTAAAAAGCTCAATAGGGCAACGTAATAGCCGTATTGATGAAGAAGGGCTGAATGCAGTATTAGCTCCGTTTTATGACCACATTCAGGGGCTGTTAAGCCTTCTTGAAGCCCGGTTTTATGATGACAGTATACCGAAAGATGAACTGAGACTGTCAGATGATGCAAAAATGTTTCTTCAGGAAAAACAGAGAGAAATTGAGCAGGCTATATTACCAGGCGGGAAGTATTCACATATCCGGGATTTTGCGTCAAAAGCTATAGAGCAGGCACTGCGACTGGCTACAATAATGACTTTTTATTTAACTAAACCTACAGGAGGCAGTTCGGCCGCTGACCTTATTTATACTAAGATTATCGATGCACGTCAGATAAGAAATGCCCTGACAATAGTGGGTTGGTATTTGCAGCAGGCGAGTGATTTATTTTACCCTCTGTCAGAGCGATACCGGTTTGAATGCGACGTCCGAAGCCTCTGGAGCTTTATTGTTAAAAGACTGAACAAAAGTCAAGGTATGCCATTTCCTAAATATGAATTGCTTCAGTCTGGTCCGGGCCGTCTCAGACACATAGATAAATTAACGCCTGCGTTAAATCAACTAATCAATCAGGGCATGTGTTGCATTATAAGGTTCAATGGCTCCAGTGCTTTGTACATCGCGGGTATTCATAACGGCTCTATATGTACAGGCGGGATTACCCACCACTACAGCATCGTACAAAGGCAAAATCTGAAGGATGAAGGTTTCTGGCATGTTGATTTGTAAGATATTTACGACCAGGCAGGCAATTGTTAAACAAAACGGTATTTATTACTTTCGAATTCTGGTGTGGTTTCATTTGAAATGGCGACAATCATCGCAGCGATCATGCGGAGGTTGAGGGATAAATAACCAGATATGCACTTGTCGATTTTAAAAACAGTTGCTGGTATTGCTAATTTAGCAGAAATATCAGTTTTTCAGCGTGTGATGGTGACGGATGTTTGTTCAAAACTCGCTCATGATGTCTGGAGTGCATGATGCCCGGAACACCCCATGAAGCAGATCGTCACTTTCGATTTGGTAGTGGAAAATAGTGCTGTATGACTGTATTCGCGTATCAGGTGTTCGTAACGCAATAAGGTAATTATACGTAATATATATTAACTAAATATCACATCACTATTCTTTACCAGCTATAGCAATCATTAGTGATAACATTCAATGAATTAAAGTACATACACATCATGACTAAATGTAGGAGAGATTGCGATAACCTTGTTTCTAGGCTCAGACCAGCACGAAAGGAACGATTATGTGATAACCATTATCAGATCTTTTTATTCGGGATCAACAGACGTGAACGGAGAGAAAATACCCGATGTGGATATTCACTTTGTCAGAATACGTTATCAGGAACAAGAAATAGAAAGTATTGCAGTGCAGTCTGTCGACAACGTGATTCCAGGAAATTCGATAACCTCAATGCTGAAAGTATTCTGAGTTCATCGTACTGGACACATATGGAAAATGCAATCAAACGGAATCTTTATTTGTTAGGATCAGTTTCGAATATGGGAGATATCGTGAATTATTATCATCTGTATATATGCAAATCTCGACACCAACGAAGTTATACCCTTCCACAGAAGGGATGTGATGGAAAAATAACGCTTGTTCCACTGTTTTGTCTGGATATCAGCCATCTATATCCGAACGCAAAGGGCGGGGCAAATATTGCTCAGAATCTGATTATAGCACCTTCATTTATTAATCGCAGGAATAATGATGCTATCCCGTATCAGGGACAGGGCTTCGGGGGAATTCAGTCAACGGGTGGGCTGATCCCTTTTAACGGCAGTCTGTATGACAGTTTAACTGCGCGATTTGGTTCAGAGGAGGTGAATGCGGCATTAAGAGAAATAACACCGGCCAAACGTTTTTATGGCAATGTTCCCAGAGAGATTGAGTTTGGTGGTATTGAGCAACAGCTTCCCTTATTCACTTTGCTTTATGGGGAATTATGGCGTCTTGGGCATGACAAAATCTCGGAATGCCTGGGGGAGATCCGACAACTGTTCCCTGAATATCCTTTTTATCTGGAGTTACTGGCGATTGTGGGCTTCCATGCGGTGTTATCTGGTGATCCTGATCGCATCATGGCGCTTTTATGCCGTGTTTTTAATAAATGCTTCAATATCAACTCGTCATTACGTGAGCCACACAAGCAGTGTATCGGTCTGATGTATCGCTTACTTAGTAAGTATCTTCGTCGCTACTTCAGCGTTGAGATAGACGACAGGGAAGCCGTGGTGGCGTTCTACAATGGGTTTTACTCACAGGAGATAATCGCGCCTGGCGATTCTGAAGATGAAGTCGTGTGTTATCGCTATTTCACTGGCGTCAGACGTTCTGCTACCACCTTTTTCTATGTACCACCACAGAAGAAGGAACCTGTCGATTTATGGCGTCTTATGGGGGAAGATCTTACTTTTGAATAAAGAATATTCCATATATTTTTGCGGCTATATTACTTATCTGAACAGATCAAGAATCTTTTCTGCAACGGTGAAATAACCACTTCCTGCGTGACTTACCCGGTTCGTTACTGATGTAGCGTTCCGGGTTTTTTAGTTTTATGCGGCAATTCCCAGCAGCAGCTATCTCGCGGGATTCACCGATGCGTCATCGTTCTGGCTACAGATAAATCTTTCTCACTAGTTTCAGCACAAAAAAGAGGTCGCTCAGACTGCCGACCCCTGCAACCAACAAACGTAATACGATTCGCTGTCTAAACAACTGTCGGGCTGCCTGCCGGTTTGCAATCTTTCGCCGGAACAACCCGAGAAAATGGCGACATTCAACCAGCGCATGCCTTCTCAGAGGCCTTTTGATTTCATGGTGCTGTGGCAAGGATGAAAGAACGAGAATGTCGCTGATAACATCAATGTAGCTGTGCGCCCGGATATCGTAGTAGTCCTGCCGGTGGGTAATCGATGCCGGGTTTGTGATGTAGAAATAGTCCTTCCTGTCGGCGAAATAAAACTGGCCATTTGCAGCGGCGAGGTTAATCGTCCAGAGGATGTCCTTGTGGCTTTTTCCTTCCTGAAAGTGCAGATTATTCTTCCTTATATAGGACGAGCGCACCATTTGTAGCCACAGGTAATGCGGCCATTCTTTCTGTGCCACGCAATATTGTATCCACGCATGCCCTCTGACCACCTGAGCATAGAGCTGTTTACGATGAACCGGTCGCCGCTGCAGGCAACTGCTGTTGGTACGCCAGCCATTGAAAAGGGCAACATCGGCCTGAGCCGCTCGTGCGCTCTTCAGTCGCTCCCGGAGAAAACCTTCTTCAATCCGGTCATCTGCATCCAGAAAGACCACCCATTCACCCCGGTGTACTGCCAGTGCTGCATTTCTTGCAGCATATACACCCTGATTTTCCTGATGAACAATAATCAGCCGCTCATCGGTGATGGCGCTGAGTATGGTCGATGTTTCGTCGGTAGAGCCATCATCCACAACAATCACCTCAATATTGAGTGTTTGCTCGCTGATGAGTTCATGTACCAGATAGCCGATAGTGGCCTGCGCATTGAATACCGGGATAATGACACTGACATCAATTTTAGGCTGCATATCGGGCTACGCTTTCCCTTCACTGTCATCTTTCTGACGCCTGACGGGGAGAATGCGTTTTTCCCTGATTTCCTGCTCAGTATCAAACAAGCACTCGTCGCAGTATTCCTTATCAAGCCCAAGCAGGCGGCTGATGACGCCCCTTCTCTTGTTACATCTTGCACATCTTTTCATTCCGACACCTGTATCCCTTTGAGCCTGCCACTTTCAGTTCTGGTTAGGTTAGTTCTTATAAAACAGAGTTTTAACACTATTTCACCGTCGTTCATGTGTTGTCTTTACAAAAACATTAATTGATTATACAGATCAATTCTATTAAATCGATCGATAAAAACGATCATGATATTGTCGATTACACGCACTTGGGCGTGGGTTTTTGGCGGGTCAATTCCACGGCCCGGAAAGGGGATCGACAACGAAGAGGACAGGATGAAGGTTTCCCGCTGGTTAGCGAGGTGATGAGCAGTTTCAGGAAGTAAAACCATTCAGAGAAACAAGCCCGTTTCTCGTTCAGTCATAAAAAAGGAGAATATTGAATGAAAAAATACCGTCCACATCCGAAAACCATGCTGGCTGTTGTGCTCTGCATGGCAGCGTTTAATGCCTCTGCCGCATGGACCGTCAATGGTACCTTCTGCCAGTCGTACAGCGATGACGGCCAGGTTCTGCTACGGGTTAAGCCGTCAACGATTGGTATTATTGAGAATAAGCCGCAGTGCGGCGGTCGTGGCACCACTGAACTTGCCGGTAGTAATTTCAGGATTAATAACACTTCTTATCCATCCAGTGTGATGTGTAACAGCCAGTCCCAATACCAGGCTGTGCAGACAACCGTGGCAACCCGTGATATTCAGTCAGTTATTCATTTATTGAAAGAAAACAAAAAAGTCAGCATGAGCACGTTTGGTTCCTCTTTTACCTTCAGTACCGCTGATTTTGCCAGCGCGTGCGGCTCAGTTATTAATCAGAAGGTGACCGATTTCGATCCTCAGTCGGAATACAAACGAGACATGGGGAAGATGGGTTACAAACAGGATGAAAACGGCCAATGGCATAAACAATCCAGGCAGGCATATTCACGCGAAGCTGACCCGGAAATAGCTGCCAATTACAATCCAAAAGCGGGCGTTGCTGAAGGTTCTGGAAAAGGTGGGTTCCATGGAGACGGGGCCAGTAAAAATCTTTATGGCCCGGGTAGCCAGGCACAAAAAGATGCAGAAGCGGCAAACGAAGCCCGCCGCCTCGCGGCACAAAATCGTGTGTCGAAAAGTACCACTGGAATAACAGAACCAGAGAAGCAGACAGCTCAGCAGTCTGTCGATTTCCCGGTGAATGCGTTCTGCACCCTGGATAATGGGAAAAATGTGGGAGTCTTTGCCGCTGCAGGGCAGGATTATCGTTACACCTACACGGATAAAAACGATAAAACCGAGCTGGAGTTAACTGAAGGGCTGTTCGGCGTGAAAGCCTTCCATTATCACGCACCGCTGGGCATGGGGTCTGCCAGTTACATCCGCTTTAACAAAGGTGTCTATGACTACATTCTGCTGAGTAAAGACACCGGTCATGAAGAGTTTCAGGGTATTCGGGTGTACAAAAACGGTGACCTGGTTTCGGCTCATGAGTGCAAAACCCGTCTGACGCTCGATACCCGCCAGCTTCCTCAGGACGGTCACGTCGACAACGAAAAAATGGGTGAACACTTCATCCTGAACTGACCGTAAAAATTATTAACCACAGGAATAACCCCGCCACGACGGGACCTTACACCAGCAGGCCACATCCATCCAGGGGACGTGGTCTGTTCTTCTTATGCCGCTGACAGCAACCCCACCAGCCAGGCTCATCACAGCGATGTCCCTGGCCTTTCTTTTATCCACTGTTTAAGCAGGAGAACAAATGGAAAATAACGATGAGATTGACGTTGAGTATGACGATGAGATGCTTGCAGAGAAACACAACCCCCGCAGTATTCAGGCAATGATGGGCTGGCTCTATGACAAAGCCGTCAGCGGGATTGCCGGGATCGAATCGGCTGAAACCCTGGCAGAACGCTATCTCGCCGATGCGAAGGGGGATGTGACAAAGGCCGCCCATGCGATGATCCGGTGGGAGAGCGTCAAGGCGGGCAGTACCGGCTTTTTATCCGGTGTGGGAGGAGTGGTGGCGATGCCGATCACGCTGCCACTGAATATCACCAGCGTGCTGTTTCTCCAGACCCGACTGGTGGCAGCCATCGCCTGCCTCGGCAAACGTAATCTGGCTGACGAACGTATCAGGGCACTCGCCGGGCTGTGTCTGTGCGGTAACGCTGCCAAAGCGCTGTTGCAGGAAGTGGCGTTACAGGCGATGGACAACTGGACCCGCCCCTTCACACGGAGGATTGTGGAGAAAACCCTAGTGCTGATGGCCGCCCGTGCCGGTGTACGCACCAGTGGCCAGTTTATTCGTCTGGTGCCCCTGGTTGGTGGGGTGGTCAGCGGGGCAGTGGATGTCACCACCACCAGCACGATTGGTCATATTGCCTGCACCACGTTTCTGCCACCTTACCGGGGACAACGGAAATCATGAGAAATCATCACTTTCCCTCGTTGCCGCAAGGGACGTTCACCCGAACTCAGGCCGAAGCTATTGCTGCAGCGTACACCAATGTCACCATTGAGGATGACCAGGGTACCCATTTTCGTCTGGTTATCCGCGATAACGGAGGCATGTTTATCTGGCGCGACTGGAATTATGCCCCGGAGGCTGGCGTGATGCTCAGCCGCTATATTGCCAGCAATGGCATCCCGATGGCTCCTGTTACTGACGACAATTAAAGGCCACGGCAGCAATAGCTGCAACCAGCACTACCACTATTTCTCCCTCACAGCTACGCAGATCACTAGGCCATGCTTCCTTCCGGGGGTATGGCCTGTCTGCGTTTATGCCATTCATCAAGGAGTTTACCTAATGCGATTAGCCAGCGGCTTTGGCCGAACCAACCAGATACGTCGTGACCGTCCGCTCACCCACGAAGAATTACACCAGCATGTTCCCAGCGTCTTTGGTGAAGACAAGCACAATTCCAGGAGCGAGAAGTACACCTATATCCCCACGATTACCCTGCTCGAAAACCTGCAGCGCGAAGGTTTTCAGCCCTTCTTCGCCTGCCAGTCGCGTGTACGTGACCCCGGACGCCGGGAGCATACAAAGCATATGCTGCGCCTGCGTCGCGCCGGGCAGATAAACGGCCAGCAGGTACCGGAAATCATCATCCTCAACAGCCATGATGGTGCATCGAGTTTTCAGTTGCTGCCGGGCATATTCCGCAGCGTCTGCACCAATTCCTTGGTTTGCGGGCAGTCGTTTGGCGAAATTCGCGTACCACACCGGGGCAACGTGGTGGAGAGAGTTATTGAAGGCGCTTACGAAGTCCTCGGGGTGTTTGACCAGGTGGAGGAAAAGCGCGAGGCCATGCAGTCGCTGCTGCTCCCGCCGCCGGCACAGCAGGCGCTGGCGAAGGCTGCGCTGACGTATCGTTTTGGTGAAGAGCATCAGGCGGTAACCGAAGCGCAGGCGCTCTCCCCCCGTCGCTGGCAGGATGAGAAAAATGACCTCTGGACGGTTTTTAACCGCCTGCAGGAGAACCTTAGCAAGGGCGGACTGCCCGGACGCTCTGCACAAGGTAAACGTCGTCGCACCCGCGCCGTCAACGGTATAGACGGTGACCTTAAACTGAACCGGGCCTTGTGGGTGATGGCCGAAGAACTGCAGCAGGCGCTGAGCTGATGCGGCACGCTCCAGCGAAAGAGATGTCGATGGCTATGCACAATTCTGCCCACGCTCACATCTGGACGTACCGCTTGCTGATATCACCCGCCGGTAACACGGCACATCTGCTCCCCCAATTACACGACTCACATGCTCCCGCTCATCGGGAGTGCGCTGATGACCCTGACAAAAGGAAAACAACCATGACGGACATGATTCATCTTAACGATAACAACCTGTTGTATCCCTCTACCGGTGATGACTTCATATCGGTATTAGCCGCCACACTCGTTCCGGATGAACAACGAGTGGAATTCTGGCCGCAGTACTTTGGTAACATCCCACAATGGATAATCCTTGAGCCACATATCTTCTCCTGGATGGACCGCTTCTGCGCGGACTACTGCGGGGGTATCTGGCAGTTTTACACGCTGAGCAACGGCGGTGCTTTTATGGCCCCGGAGGCGAATGAGGATACCGATGAAAAATGGTCGCTGTTCAACACCATGAACGGTAACTGTGGTGAACTCAGCGCCGAAGCCGCCGGTATTGCCGTCTGTCTGATGACTTACAGCCACCACGCCATGCTTACCGGATGCGATGCCATGACGGAACACTATTACCGTCTGCGGGATTACGCGCTCAGCCACGCGGAATGCAGCGCCATCATGCACATCATCGACTGAGGTCAGACACTATGGAACAACAGCTACCGCTGTTTGCTGCCGGATTACCGGCATCCGCACAGCACACCATCCGGGAGGCACTAACCCTACTGGAGCGCCAGCTACGCGAACCCGGTGCGCCATTTACCTCCAGTAGCTCAGTACGTGACTGGCTGCGCCTGCATCTTGCCTCACAGGAACGTGAAGAATTTACCGCGCTCTTCCTCGATAACCAGCACCGGCTGATTGCGCATGAAACTCTCTTCACCGGCACCATCAACCATACGCAGGTCCATCCACGGGAGGTGGTGAAGGCGGCACTGAAACATAATGCTGCTGCCATTCTCGTTGCACACTGCCACCCGTCAGGGCTGGCTGAGCCCAGCGACGTAGACAGACGGATCACAGAACGTCTTAAGCAGGCGCTGGACCTAGTGGACATCCGCCTGCTAGATCACCTGGTGGTGGGTGGGATGGAGATTGTCTCGCTCGCTGAACGTGGCTGGCTGTAAGGAGACCGGTGATGAAAATAATCTCCAAACGTCAGGCTATGGCGATTTACCGTCAGCATCCACAGGCCCGGTTGTTTCGCTTCTGCACCGGAAAGTACAAGTGGAGCGGCAGCATCTGCCACTACACTGGGTGGGAGGTACAGGACATCAGCGGTGTGTTGGCGGTTTTCGCTGAACGTCGCCAGGTCTGTTATGGCCCGTATGTGGTGCTGCGCAGCGTCACGCTGAATTAAGCACTTACCGTCACTTTTAAGGAACACTTAAATGCCAGACACTGAAAACACCGTGACCGAGGTGATGCCGCAGAATAATACCGCTTCTCCCTGGTGGGGCCTGAGTCGCCCCATCGCCCCGCTGTTTGGCGCACGCCTCATTCAGGAGGGTAACCGCCTGTACTACCTTGCCGACCGCGCCAGTATTGCGGGTAAATTCAACGATGCGCATTTACGCCAGCTTGACCAGGCATTCTCACTGATGCTCAAAGAACTTGAGCTGAAGCTGGTTTCCGGTGAACTTAACCCACGCCAGCAACGCTGCGTCACGTTGTATCACAATGGCCTTATCTGTGAAGCCGACACGCTGGGCAGTTGCGGTTATATCTACCTCGCGATTTATCCGGGAGAACCGCCAGCAGCGTATTCACCAGACCTGTAACGGCCTCCGGCAACACCACCACCTTCCTTCGTTTCACCTCATAAAGAGAACATCATGCAAACCCTACCTTTACTCTCGTTCAGGGCGGCATCATCACGTCCTGTGCCTGTCGAAATCTGGCAGACGCTACTGACATATCTGTTCGACCACCACTACGGTCTGACCCTCAGCGACACACCGTTTGGCAACGATGGCGTGATTCAGGAGCACATCGACGCGGGGATTTCACTCTGTGACGCCGTGAACTTCATCGTCGAAAAGTACGACCTGGTGCGTACCGACCGCATGGGTTTTACCTTGGACGAACAGTCGCCGCTGATTGGCAGCATCGACATTCTTCGCGCCCGTCGCGCGACCGGTCTGATGCAGCGTCAGGGGTATAAAACCATCAGCAATATCACTCGTGGCAATCACCGACAGGAGCAACCATGAAACTGTCACTCAACGTGGAAGCCGACAGTATCAATGTTCTGGCGCTGAACATGGGCCGAATCGCCGTTGAGATTGATGGCATTGAACTGGCCCAACTGATTGATGTGGTCTGCGATAACGGCTATTCACTGCGTATTGCTGATGAGCCCGGAAAGCTGCTTGTCGAAGCTCCGCTTCCTGCCAACGCCCGCTATCACGGCATTCAGTGTAGTGCCGCACATATCACCCGCGAGGATAACGACCTGCTGCATCGGCTATCACGACAGGTGCTGGACTTTGATGATTCTGAGTGGGTGGGCTGCACTGGCTCGGGCTATCTCATCCGTCTGGATGCGTGGGCTTTTCCTGTTCTTCAACTGAAACGGCGCGGGCTGTCAAAAGCCGCTCGCCTGTTGATTGTCACCCTGATGCGCCGCTATCAGTTGAGCATCATTCACTTCGATGCCTTTGGTGAACTGCTGCCGGGTTTTGAGATCTTCGACTGGTAGATCCCTCCATCCATTATCACAGGTAACCCCATGCTGGTACTCACTACCTAAGCTGCACTCAATATCCTGATTGATTGACTGGCTGCAGGACAATATCGACTGTGAGTTCGGGCTCATTTTCGATAACGACGAAGACAGAACCGATTCCGCCACGCTCTTACCCTGCATCCAGCATGCAAGGAACGATGTCCGGGATCTTCACCATCTTCAGCTCCTGCACAACGTCAATAAACCGTAGTCTCCCATCAAACCAAACTGCATAAGCGCCAGCCCTGACCCGGCTGGCGTTTTTCATTTATATAAAGGAAAGAAACATGTCTGAACCATTAACTTGCACAGAATCCGACGTACTGACGGGCCATACCGAGCTTATCAGTTCCACCAGCATTGAACGTATTGTTACCAGGCGCAATTCCGCGCTGGAACAAATCAGGACGATGATCCACCAGCTCGCTGATATCTCTGCACTGACCGAGAGTATTGGCGGGCAAACCGCGCAGGACTGGGCAATGCGTGATGGCTACCGCTGTGGCTGTTGGTTGCTTGAGAAAGAGAACACCGGCATGAAAGTTATCACCTGCAATCTCGACCGTAGTATCTGGCACGATTTGATGAAGAAATCCGGCATGATCGCCCTGATGGATGCCGCGGCTCGCGATGAATGGAACCGAACTCTTGAGCGGGATGATATCCCGGCCATCAGTGAAGAGAATATTCTCAGCACCTTCAGACAGCTGCACCACAGCAAAGACGACGTATTTGAGCGCGGGATCATCAACGTCTTCAAAAGCCTGAGCTGGGATTACAGGTCGAACTCGCCGTGCCGGTTTGGCAGAAAGATCATCGTCAACGCTCTCGTGAAACATGACCGCTGGGGATTTGGTTTACTACATGGAAAACGACGGGATCAGTTAGCGGATTTAGATCGTATGCTGAATCTGCTTGATGGTAAGCCTCTTCCAGAAAATCGTCACGATCTCAGCGTCAGATTAGCCGACCATATCAGCAAGCAACACAGTACCGTATACGAAGATGAGTATCTGTCGATACGCTACTTCCAGAAGGGATCGGGGCATATCACCTTCAAACGACCCGACTTGGTAGAAAAGATGAATGAGATCATTGCGAAGCACTATCCGGGGATGCTGGCTGCTAAGTAAGTGTAAAAGGTCTTCTCTTTTGGGTGAGGGCTTTTTAAATCTTCCACACTTATGACAAGCTTCTATCTGAAAACACATATATGTGTATTTACGCGTTTTTGTGTTTTAGTGTCAGCCATCAACCTCATGAGAAGAGCGATGCCATGTTACAGAACAACATCAAACAGCTTCGTACCCAATTGTCGATCACTCAGCGCGAACTGGCGTTTATGGTCGGCACCAGCCAGCAGCAAATCCAGCGCATCGAAACCGGGAAGGTTGCAGCAAAGTTGGGCCTTGCTCAGGCAATATGCAATGCTCTGGATAAACCTCTAAACGTCGTGTTCCCGGAAAGCGATCGGTTGATAGACGACTTCCGTAAGAAGCGTCGTAAAACCGATGAAGATCTTGAGGTAATAGCTACAAGTGGCATTGAAATGGATAGCGGTCTCTGGACCGTAAAACTTTGGCTACAGGGGCTGCAGGATTATTTATTGTTGCCCATTTCTGCTGCTGATAAGCGGAGGTTTTATTATTATTTTCAGGAAACAGCTAGCCCGAATGTAGAGCTGTTCTTTGTCTTTGACTCGGACCAGTATCGTTATGCGTTAAATATGCGTGAAGTGGTATTTCACCAGTTCTTGTCTGATAGTCTACCGCCAATCGTTGCTAAAGAAGATGATGATTACGAAGACGATTATTTTAATGTCCATATCACCCTGGTGAACGGTGGCCCTGTGATTCCGCTGAGCGTTGAGCCTGATGCGCCGCAAAATGAAGAGGCGGATGATATCGGTCAGTTGAATGCGTTCTTTGACAAACTGGACTGTGAGCCTGAAACCACAGATCGTTATATGTTAACCGACGAAGATGGAGAAGATGCTTTTATCCGTATTGGTTCTATTGCCATGGTACGAGTCGTACTTGACGCGCTGGAGCCTGTGGAAGAAGATGAAGAGTAGTTTTTAGCTAGATGTATTCTCAGGGAATCGCGTTGAGTATACATGTGAGTATACAATGTGGTTTCTTGTTTTTATAAATCAATTAATTTCAATTGGTTATGGCGTAAATAGCGGTGCGGCCTTCGCACCAAATGATGCAATAATTAGCTACCTAATGGTGGCTTTTTTTGTGTCCATTTTCATCCAAATTTCTTCATATCCGTCTGTAATTAAAAGATAATTAATTTTTCATTAATAACCATGTGCATTTTGTGGTATTTTCTTATTGGTCATTTTTCATCCATTGACATCCAGGCGACTTGGGGGCAAAAAAGGGGGTAAACCCGGTTCGATAAGCCGGATTAGCTTAAATAGGATGCCATGATTTATTTGGTAAGCGTTGAGGTACAAAGTGAAGATGGTAAAAATATATTCAACATGAAGTTGTGATGCTGCAACACGTGAAGGTTCGGCGGAAGTTGTGCTGGAATGCGAAGGGAAAATAAAATATCTGACCTTCTCCTACAGTGATACGACCGCAAATAGATGCATTCTCCAGGGCTTTATTGATGGTGTGAATTGTTTGAAGAAACCCTGTAACGTTGAATTAATCAGTTCATGTGAGCTCGGTGTGAAGAAAGCGCAGAAAGGAAAGGGAGCTAATGTAGATTTGCACAAGGAATTATGTGGAATCTTGATAAAGAAAGAATGTGAATATTCTTTTTCTGTCATGCATGGTGAAGGCGACATTTTGGATGCTTTTATTCGCAAGCATCGGACAAAACAATAGCTGGAGAGCCTACATACAGAACCATCTTCGACAGCGCTATTTTCTGAACTTACAGGTTCCAATATTGCATTGAACGCTGCCAGTAGGGCTCTCTGGCTTCTGGAGCGTGCTGTGTAACCGGTAACCCTCTGCTGCTTCGGTTATAAAGCTTTTATGTGCCATGCAGAAGGATATGGTTGCCTCCTGGACTCCGTATAACCCGAGTATTTGTATCGAAGCGTGAACAAAACATTGCAGCCAGCCTTTCAACGTGGACAATAGTTATCCATACGGTGATTTTATATTCGATAAATCAATGGATTTCATTGAGTCATAGGACTGGTAATGGATGAAAATGCTTTAGGGTTTGCCTCATACTGGCGCAACTCGCTGGCAGATGCTGAGTCAGGAAAGGGCAGTTTTGAACGCAAAGACGCCAAAAATTTCACTCACTGGCATGAGATAGCGGCGGGACGTCTTGACGAAGCGATTGTCGGTAAATTTTTTGAGGGAGAAAAAGACGACGTCAAAACAGTCGATGTCATCTTGCGGCCAAAGGTTTATTTCCGATTGCTGCAGCATGGAAAGGACCGTTCCGCTGGTGCGCCTGATATTGTTACCCCGATAGTGACGCCAGCCTTGCTAAGCCGTGAGGGTTTTTTATATCCGACGCCAGCGACCTCCATCCCCAGAGACCTGCTTGAACCTTTGCCAAAAGGGGCATTTTCGATTGGTGAGATTGAGCAGTATGACAAATACAAAACGACCCATACGTCATTCTCTATCGACTTTGATGATGGCGTTGATAAGACCGCCGAAACGGATGAAGAACGAGAAGCACGATATGCAGCCTGGCAGCAGGATTGGCGTCAATATCTGGATGATTCAGAGAGGCTACTGAAGAACGTTGTCGGCGACTGGATTAAAAATCCCGAGCAATATGAACTCGCTGAGCACGGTTATATTGTTAAAACGGCGCAATCTGGCGGTGCCAGTTTCCATATTCTTTCTCTTTATGATCACCTGCTTGTTTGCAAAAAGGATGTGCCGCTCTTCAATCGCTTCGCCTCGCGAAAAGTTCATGCTGCAGAGTCTTTGCTTACTCCCGAAGCAAAATTCAGCGACAGGCTTGGACACTCCGGAGATAAGTTCCCGCTGGCAAAGGCTCAGCGCGATGCCTTAAGCCATTTTCTGGATGCCAGGCATGGCGATATCCTTGCCGTTAACGGCCCTCCAGGAACCGGGAAAACCACGCTGGTGCTTTCTATTATCGCCACGCAGTGGGCCAGAGCGGCTCTCGAAAAAGCGGAACCTCCGGTTATTATCGCGACTTCAACGAATAACCAGGCTGTAACGAACATTATCGAGGCGTTCGGGAAAGACTTTTCCCAGGGTACTGGTGCAATGGCCGGACGATGGTTGCCAGAGCTGAAAAGCTTCGGCGCTTATTTCCCCTCAAGCACTCGTAAAGCTGAGGCAGCCAAAAAATACCAAACTGAAGATTTCTTCAACCAGGTTGAGTCAAAAGAGTATGTAGAGAATGCACTGCTGTTTTATCTGGAGAAAGCTAAGGCAGCCTTCCCTGAAAAAGATTGTTCAACCCCTGAAAAGGTCATTGAACTCCTGCATGGTCAGTTGGCAGCAAAATACGAACAACTGGTAAGACTAAACGCAACATGGCAAACGTTAAGCCAGGTTCGGGCTGCGCGTGAGCTTATTGCTAACGACATTGAGCAATATCTCGATAATTTAGATAAATTACTCTCCGGGCAAGAACAAAAAGTCACTCAACTAAAGAGTGCTAAAGCGGAATGGAAAAAATATCGCGCCGGTGAATCACTGATCTATTCATTATTTTCCTGGTTACCAGCGGTTCGCAGTAAGCGGCAGTACCAAATACAATTGTTTCTCGAAGATAAATTAGGTGCGCTGATTGCGGGGAATCAGTGGTCTGATCCTGAAACCATCGAACGTAATATAGATGGACTGCTTAACTCCGCTGAGCGCGAGCAAACAACATACCGGCAGCAGATTGACTCCGCCCATGAAATTGTTCTTAAAGAACAGCAGGCGGCTCAGGAATGGCAGAGGCTGGCACTTGATTTAGGACATGAGGGCAACGAGGAGCTGAGCTTCTCACAGGCAGATGAACTGGCTGATACGCAGATTCGCTTCCCTGCATTCTTACTGACGACCCACTACTGGGAAGGTCGTTGGTTGATGGATATGGCCAGCATTGATGATCTGCAAAAAGAAAAGGGCAAGAAAGGTGCTAAAGGGGTAACAGCTCGCTGGCAACGCCGAATGAAACTTACCCCATGTGTGGTCATGACCTGCTATATGCTGCCCGGCAATATGCAGATAAGCGAGCACAAAGGTCAGCGTAAATTCGAGAAAAGCTATTTATATGACTTCGCTGATTTACTCATTGTCGATGAAGCCGGTCAGGTGCTTCCTGAAGTGGCTGCTGCCTCGTTTGCCTTGGCTAAAAAGGCATTAGTGATTGGTGATACGGAACAGATTCCGCCAATATGGAGTATTGCTCCCGCTATTGATATAGGTAACATGCTGGCGGAAAAAATTCTGTCAGGTAGTACGCAAGAAGAGATTACTGAGAAATATACGGCAATCGCAGAGCTTGGTAAAAGCGCCGCATCTGGTAGCGTCATGAAAGTAGCGCAGTGTGCTTCACGCTATCAATATGATCCCGAACTGGCTCGTGGAATGTACTTATATGAACACCGCCGGTGCTTCGATATTATTATTGGATACTGCAATACGCTCTGCTATCACGGTAAGTTGTTGCCTAAAAGAGGGTGTGAAGAGAGCAATTTAATGCCCGCAATGGGTTATCTCCATATTGATGGTAAAGGAGAGCTGGCAAGTAGCGGAAGTCGATATAATTTGCTTGAGGCTGAAACGATAGCTGCCTGGCTGACACATAACCAGCAGGATATTGAAGCACATTACGGCAAATCACTTCATGAGATTGTCGGAATCGTGACGCCTTTTAGCGCGCAGGTATCGACCATCAAACAGGCGATGAGTAAACAAGGCATCAGCACAGGCACGAATGAAAAGTCGCTCACAGTGGGCACTGTGCATTCTCTTCAGGGGGCGGAAAGAGCGATTGTTATATTCTCGCCAGTCTATTCAAAGCATGAGGACGGTGGGTTTATTGATAGTGATAACAGCATGCTGAACGTTGCTGTCTCCCGTGCGAAGGACAGTTTCCTGGTCTTCGGCGATATGGACCTGTTTGAGATCCAGCCAGCCTCATCTCCGCGGGGATTACTGGCAAAATATCTCTTTGAGTCAGAGAAAAATGCGCTCACTTTTGATTATAAAGAGCGTAAGGATTTAAAAACTTCCGAGACCAAAATCTACACACTCCATGGTGTGGAGCAGCATGATAATTTCCTGAATCAGACATTTGAAAATACCGGTAAACACATCACGATAGTTTCTCCATGGCTGACCTGGCAAAAACTGGAGCAAACCGGTTTTCTTGATTCTATGATTGCGGCGTGTTCACGTGGTATTAACGTCACGATTGTCACTGACAGAAGCTACAACACTGAACATAATGATTTTGAGAAGCGAAAAGAGAAGCAGCAGAACCTCAAAGCGGCGCTGGAGAAACTGAACGCCCTTGGTATTGCGACAAAACTGGTCAATCGTGTTCATAGCAAAATTGTTATTGGTGATGATGGTTTGCTGTGCGTGGGATCATTCAACTGGTTTAGTGCGACGCGTGAAGCGCGATATGAACGATACGATACATCGATGGTTTATTGCGGTGATAACCTGAAGGGCGAGATTGAGGCAATTTACAATAGCCTTGAGAGGCGTCAGGTTTAGGTCAGGAATGTGATGAGCCATCTTATCGACTGTTTTCCAGATAAGATGGCTGAATGGAATGACCATATCCAGGTAGACAGTTTCTGCCCGTACGGTAAGGCATTTTCAGAAGGAATTATTGTGGCGACTAAAATGTGGATGATCCGCGGCGATGGCGGAAAATTGTACGATGACTTCAGGGACAAACAGGTTGTTGCAATCGGCTGGTCGCAGCTCGCTCCCTATGTGAAACCGGGATGCTCAAGAGAGCAGTTGTTTACCCGGTATCAGGAGCTTGAGCCACAGACTAAGCCTGGCACAGTTCGTTCCGGTGCTTCCCAGGTCTGGCGCTTTGTGAATGAAATGCAGAAAGGTGACTGGGCTATTACTTATTCACCTTCTAATCGTACCTATTTAATAGGGAAAATCGCCTCAGATTTTGAGCTTCATGCCGAATGGCTTGAAGATGGCATGGGCATTGCGCGTAAAGTGAAGTGGAATGCGGAAGAGATTAAGCGCGATAGTCTGAGTGATGCAACCAGAAACACCCTTGGCTCAACGCTGACGGTATTTCAGGTGCCTGATTTTGCCGTGAATGAATTGGTGCAGGGCAAAAAGCCTGGCTCAGATGTCGTGCCGGAAGTAACTGTTTCAGGTGAAGAGGATGAGGTTGTTTCTAATCCTCTGCGCGACATGGAAATGATCGCTTTTGAAGGCATCAAGGATCGTATCAACCGTCTCGACTGGGATGAGATGCAAAATCTGGTCGCTGGCGTGTTACGTAGCATGGGATATAAAACTCAGATATCGCCTGCTGGTGCTGACCGTGGGAAAGATATTATTGCTTCCCCTGACGGTTTTGGCTTCGAAAATCCGCGCATTATTGTTGAGGTGAAGCACCGACGGGAACAGATGAGCAGCCAGCAAATCCGTAGCTTTATCGGTGGTCGTCATAAAGACGATCGCGGGCTGTATGTCAGTACCGGCGGATTCAGCAAGGATGCGCGCTATGAAGCCGATCGTTCTACAATCCCGTTGACGCTATGGACGCTGGACGATTTGGTCCGCGCGTTAGTAGAAAACTATGAGCAAGTGGATATTGAGACTAAATTATTGGTTCCACTTAAGAAAACGTATTTGCCTGCATGAGTTTCGACGCCTGTTTTTGTATAAACAGGCGGACTGATTCAGATATTGAGTAAAAGGACTGTAGTTTCTTGTAGTGGAGTATACTGGCAGTTAGCAAGACATTTTTATTTAGATGGGATAATCTATTTTTGAGGGCTATTTGATATTAGGGATGATGTATTATGAATTTATGGCTTAGTTCTGTAATTTTTATGACGATACTTACTTTGTTATCCGGTTGTTCTGATGTTAGTGATAAAGAAATAAGTTTTAACGCGGCAAAATCAATGCCCGGGTATGGTTACCTCATATTTGATTTCAGAGAGTCTAGAGAAATTAAAAATATAAAAGATAACCGCTTGTATTATACCATCCATTATACCAATGAGAATAAATCTATTTTTGTTACAGTTAATGATGTGGATTTTAAAGAAAGACTTTTTAAAGCATATATCCCATACTACAAAGGTTATAAAGTAAGAAGTATATCATCTGCTCTTCTTTCTTTGGATTGTGGAGATTGCCAACGAACACCAATAGATTATTGGGTAAGTGTTTACTTAGTTTCTGCGGTTGGTGGTTCACGATGTCAGGAGACAGTTCATAAAAACTTTGAAATGTTTGATTATACCGATGGGTGTAACGGTGACTGGCGTGATGAAAATGGAATAGATGGGAGCAAGAGATTTCTTGGTAGTGTGTTTATCACTCCACATTTCAATACTGGTTCTGTGGATACTTTTACAAACCGATATCCACCAGGACATAGTTCGGCAGGGTCTTGATTGACGGATTCTAAATGAGATCCTGCAAATTTTTGAATATCGAGTGATTGCAGATTATTAATTAGGTTTTTTTCCATTCGATCATAATCAATTATACTTGGTATATCAGATGTGTTTTTTGAAAGCCCCTGCCACCACTGATACTGCCAGCCCAATCCCCACCGCCCCCGGCATCAACATATACTCTGGCTCAAAAAAATCGGTACCGTCAGCCACATCACCCCCGTTGCCGCCAGGCTGGAACTGATCATACGCCTGGCATGGTGATAAACAAACCCGGAATCATGGCCTGCGCTGAACCGCCGTAAGTCGCGTCTTATCAGCCCGTCGATAAGGCCGATGGTAATGGTGAGTGCAAACAGTGGTAGCGCCTGCCACAAAATCGTCAGGCGCAGCAGAAAGGTGAGGATGACATTGCCCGCAGACAGTAACGCGCAGCGTCACCGTAGTGACGGTTTCCGTCCAGAATAACCCGCTCTGCCCATTGAGCGAAGAAATCAGCGCTGCAATCCCTTGCTGCAATGTATCGCTGACAATCGCCAGACCTTCTACTAACCACACCGGTGCGCCAGCAAAGTTCCGCCGCCACTGCCACGTAGCCTGCAATATCAGTTCACTGCGGCTGGTGCAGGTGTTCCGCCATAAAAACGCCTCGCCCAGCCACTCCAGCGCTATCGCCAGCATCCATGCGCCGAGGCAAAAGCCAATCAGCACGCCGGGTAACAATGCGAGCCAGCCAATTAGTCCGGGGAGGCGTGCAGGCGGCGGTGCATGTTCGGACATCAGTGCAGCGGCAGGGTGATATAGCGGCAGAGGAACCGCGCCTCGTGAGCCTCATCCAGTCGTATCTGAAAAATGTCGTGTTCATCTTCCTGCAATGCAGGTTCGCGCCATGCCTGAAAGCCCTGTAAATTCATCCGGGCGATAATCTGATCGGGCGTTTCTCCCTGCGTCAGAGCTTCAACCGCCTGTTGCAGGGGAAGAGGCAGCGTTTGCGCAGGCCACATCACTTCAACGCTCACAAGCTGGCGGTGTGTCCGGGGTATCATCGGTCAGTTTCTCCGTGGTTTCGCTGTCGTTCAGCCATAAAATAGGGGCGTTTTTCGGCGTTACAACTGCCTCCGCACGGTTCCTCCATACGGGAGCGCTTTTCCATATAACGGGTGATTTGTGCGATGTTTTCCTGCATCAGCGAATCTTGCGCGGTATCCGGTAACGGGATGCGCAATTTCCGGAGCTGGCCGCCTTCCAGCAGAGCGAACGCCTGACCTTTGGGGAGCTGGACCAGTGAGGCGGGTTCCAGTAGCGGCACCTGTACGCTGCTCACGCGATCCTGGGTGTTACTGGAAATGTAAATAGATCGGTTTTAGTTCCATGCATTCTTTGAGATCTCGGCCAAAGTGATCTCCTCCCGAAAAACAGCACCGGTCTACTGAGGTGCCCGCTATTGCTGAGTAAGATCTGTTAACGCAGCACGTTCCCCACTTTCCACCCGCGCTTCCTCCTCACACCACCTTTCAAACAGCCTGGCGAATCTGGCGCTTTGCCAGGTTTCTCCAACCTGGCTCAAGATAAAGCCAGTGACCACAATAGCGGAAATAAAGTAAAACAGTGAAAATGCGATAGCCGAATTTACGCCCCCGCTGGCCAGTAACGATTGTATTGTCGTCCACCAGGCGTAAGCAAAAATGAGTATTGAAAATACCCAGAACCCCCCGCTAACGATGTGAAAATTTTTAATTTTTTTATCATCTACAGAAAAATGATTTTCTTCACAACGATATAAGGATGGGTTTTTAAGGAAACTTATTAATCGTATATCATATGAGCCGATATTTTTATCAGCGATAAACGCGATCAGCTGATGGGCGTGCCAGACAGGAAGAGTAATCCCGATCAGCTCATACAAAAACTTTATTTGTACGGTCTGATGCGTCCTCGAGAGTTTGGTGTCGGGTATGTCAGCGTTCGCTATCTCAGCGATTTTATTCAGCACCTCTATTTTGGTTTCAATAGGTACCTTTTCAAAGCGAATTTTTCGCTTTGCTGGCGGGCTGGACATCACTTTTCCCGCCCAGTCGATGATCTTTTTAGCCACATATAAAATCGCGGGTAGCAAAACCAGCTTTGCAATATCTATCTCGTTAATAGCTCCCATCGTTATTCCTTTATAAAATGAATACGCAATGAATTTACAACACTGAATTTATTTTATGTAGCCCTCATTATTATGAGGGCTTCGATATGGCTAATTCCTGGGCTGGCTCCTGGTCTGACTTAATGCCAACCGCCCAATACGGCCCCTGCCCGGAGACCGTTATGCTTAAAGACTGAAGCCAATCTCCACCGATGCCGCACTGCGTTCCCCCTCGCCATGGTAAACCGCTTCGATGTTGTTACCATCGGGATCGCGTACAAACGCCGCGTAGTATCCCGGGTGATAAGTTCGCTCACCGGGTGCGCCGTTATCACTGCCGCCATGTGCCAGCGCTGCCTGGTAAAAAGCATCCACCGTCTCACGATCCCTGGCCTGGAAAGCCAGGTGATGCCGTCCTGTCGGCTTACCTGCGGAACCGGGACTATTAATCGATGAAACAACAAGCTCATCAGCCCAAAAATAATCATCGTAGGTATTCACGACAGGGATCTCAAGGACCGCCAGCACGGCTGTATAAAACGCTTTGCTGGCCTCGAAATCATTTACCACAAGCTGGATATGGTCGATAAGCCTGCCGCGATGTAATCGGTAAGTCTCCATGATGGTTTCCTCATTCAGTCGTATTAACAGGTATTTATCCGTTATCTAAAAGGAACGTTGTACGAATTTGATGGATGAGTACAGGCCCGGGATGACGATGAATCTCAATCGAAGGGTCATGACATTCAAATCCTGTCTGTCATCGCAATCCTGACCCCTCAACCTCGTCCCCCAATCACCCCGATAAACTCTCTGACCTGCTTCTGCTTCCTGGCCGACAGCTTCTCCACCCTACGCATCGCGGCTTCCAGCTCCGGTTCCGGCTCAACCGCCGTCAGCACGATACAGCCCTCCATCACCCGCACCTCCACCCGGGTGCCGGTCGAAAACCCTGCCGCCGCCAGCCACTCGCCCTTCATGATCAGCGCCGGAACAAGACGACGATCTGGCAAACGTCTCACATAACTCACCGTCAACTGACGCTTATTTTTCGGCGACACTTCTGGATCAAACGAATCTACAATACAATCCGCATTAGTCATGGTTGCTATTCCTGGTAAATAGTAATTGTGATCAGCGGTGCGGGTGTGTTGGCGCACATTCGCACCGCGCTAAATAACACCTGTAAACCTAACCAGTAATAAAAATAAAGTCCAGACTTTAATCGGACATAATAAACGCCTTTAACCGCAAATTAAGAATTAACAGAATGCGTGCATCTATTAATTAGCGCCTGTTGAAAATGACTTTCCTGATATTGCTGAAATAACCGTAAAGCAGATTCAAAAAATAAAAGCGAGATAATGCGCGCAACAGGATGCCCATACCTAATTACGGGCACCCCATCTCTTTTGCCAGCGTCCCCTTCCGGGACTTCAGGCGGCGAGCGATACCTGCCGGCAGGGTGGACCAGAACGAGAGCGCCGGATGAGTCCGCCGCTCAATCTCCTCCACCGTCACTTGATAATCACAAAAACTGGCACTTTTGGGCGTCGCCTGATCCAGCAAAAACGCCGCGTATTTGCCCTTATCCGGACTGGAGCCGATAAAAATAATCTTCCAGTAGCCGCTGGGAAGCTCCACCTCGGGCGCGGCGGGCAGGGTGGCGATATGCCGTTCGAACAGCGGCCCGGTAACGGACCACACCGCCGCCACGTCGCGGCGCTCGGCGAGGGCGCGCTCCTTATCCTCCAGCCGCGCCCACGCCCCCTGATTCAGGTCGGAGGCCTGAGGGGTGATATTGGAAAGATAGTTTAACGCCTGCCAGTCTGCGCTGGCGCCGAGCCCGGCGAGCGGCGCCTGATGCCCGCGATCGACCGCCAATGCTGCGCTGGCCCCTTTGTATGCCGCGGGGGCAAGAGTATCCGCAGCGGGTAAATTCGGATCGCGCTTCCAGCTGCGCGAACGCCCGCTGGCCAGGCTGGCTTTGGTGATTTTATACGCCACCCAATTGGCGAATTTGCGGTGGCTGTTGTTGTTGAGCGTATAGGCTTCGCGAACCAGCGTCTGGTCGCTTCCACCGGTCGGGCAGCCCACTTCACAATTATCTACGTGGGATAACCCGGCAACGCACGCGGCGGCAAAAAATAACGACGGCAATACGCTGAATATTCTGAATAGCTTCATGTTGTTGATGACGTCACAGAGAAGATGAATCGATGCATAAAAGAACCCCCTGAATAATCAGAGCGGAATTCACCTATGAATCGCAAAGATGAAGTGAGAGCGTAAAAAGAGTTAGCCGGTCGCAGCCGCGCGGAATATCACAAGATGATTTAACATCACGGCGGATGTTATTTTGTGATCTCAGAAATGATGTTGAATGAGGTAATCAGACTCGCTGCCCGCTATTTTCAGCCGGGCTGAACGGGCGGGAATATGTCCAGCGAAGCGTAAAGCGGTGCGGCATCCATGTCGTTGTCTGAAAAAATGTCGCGGCAGGGGAAAACGCTTCTCTCTGCGAGGAGGATTACTCAGACTACGCGGATGACCGATTAAGGAGAGAAGGTATGAAAAAGGAACTCTGGAGAGGCGTGCTGGCACTGGCCGTACTTAGTCTCCCCGCGCTGGCGAAAACAGGCGTTTCATTCAGCCACAAAGACTGGGAAGTGGTGTGTGATAACACGCTGACCTGCCGGGCGGCGGGATACAGCGCTGAAGAAGGAAGCGGAGGTTCGGTGCTGCTGGCCCGCCAGGCCGGAGCGGGCACTGCCGTCTCGGGAGAGCTGATGCTGGCGGAGGTGACCGACAGCGACGTTCTGCCGGGTAAACTGACGCTGTGGATCAACGGCCAGCCGGCAGGCGATGTGAAGCCCGCAAAAGAGAGCTGGCCGCTGTCGGAGAAACAGGCCCGGGCGATCGTTAACGCCATCAAAGGCAGCGGGAAGGTCGAATTTACAGGCGCGGAGGCGCCGTTTGTGCTTTCCGGCGAAGGCGCTTACGCGGTACTGCTGAAAATGGACGATGTTCAGGGGCGAATCGGCACGCCGGGCGCGTTGACCAAAAAAGGCGACAGGCCGGAAAGCAGCGTCCGGGCAGCGATTCCCGCCCCGGTTATTCACCGGGTCATGCCTGAGAAAACGCAGGAGAGAGCGTTAACCGCGCCTGAGCTGGCGGTGCTCAAGCCGAAGCTTCTGGCCACGCTAAAGAACGATGATTGGTGCGATCGCCTCCAGCCTGAGGAGGGTGAGAAGGCTGAAACTATTAGCCTGACGCCGCTGGATCACGCGCATTCCCTGATTTCGGCCTTGTGCTGGCGGGCGGCCTATAACGAGGGATACGGCTATTGGGTTGTGGATAGCAAACTTGAGGATAATCCAACGCTTATTACGGTTTCCGGTTCTGAGTATGGTGACGGCGAGATTTTTATGAGCCAGAAAGGGCGAGGACTCGGCGATTGCTGGGGGACGGCGAGCTGGCTCTGGGATGGCACAACGTTCCGCAAAAGCCGTGAAGCGACCACCGGGATGTGCCGCTATCTTCGCCTCGGCGGAACATGGGATCTCCCCACCTGGGTGACCGAGGTTAAACCGGCAAAGTGAAATCATGCGGCCAGAATCTCTCCCGGCACACACGCCGACAGGGAGGACAGGGAAGGATCTTAACGATCGTCCGCGTAGCGGGATCGCGATCGACAGCGCCAGTGGCGGCAGAAAACTGACGCCTTGTTCAAAATAACAGCGCGGCTAATGTATTGCTAACTCGAATTAGTTTATGATTAAGCCGTTCTGTTCGTTATGGAAAATGAGTTTATGGCCAAAACCGTTGAGCAAGTCGCCAGGGCGCTGGAAATCTCGATTACCACCGTGCGCCTGGTGCTGGGTGGCAAAGCTGAGCAGTATCGCATCAGCGCCAAAACGCAGCAGCGTATTAATGATTACATCGCCGAGAACGGGCTGGTCGTTAACCATATCGCCCGCAGCCTGAAGCTCAATAAAACCGAGACCTTAGGGCTGGTGATCCCGCGATTATCCAACCTGTTTTTCTCCACCCTGGCGGAAAAGCTTGAAGCCTGCTGCCGTCAGGCGGGGTATCAGCTAATGATTGCCTGCACCTACAGCGACAGCGAGCATGAAAACAGTCTGGTTGAAGGGCTGCTGGCGCGCAACGTTGACGGGCTCTTCGTGGTGCCCTCTACCCGGGAAACGCAGCTGCATCACCAGAAGGTGGCGCGCAAGCGGCCGCTGGTGCTGCTCGACCGCGATTTTGGCGAGAGCGACGTGTCGCTGGTGGTGAGTGATAACTATAACGGCAGCAAAAAGCTGGTGCAGGCGATGACCCAGGCGGTGGACGTCTCGCCGATTTTTTTTATCGCCGGGGATACCCAGCAGCCGTCGATCCAGCGTCGTCTGCAGGGCTACCTGAGCGAGCTGCCCGCGGGGAAGGAGTGGATATTGTCCGCCAGCCATAACCGCCAGGAAGAGGGCAAGCAGCTGATGCTCGATTTTCTCCGTCAGCATCGCGAGCCGCCGAAGGCGTTTATCGCCTCCTCCCTGCCCATTCTGGAAGGGACGCTGAGCGCGCTGCGGGAAACCTACGGCTTTATTCCGTCGGATATTCCCATCGGCACCTTCGATGAACATCAGATGCTGGGATTTCTGCCGAACGCAGTATGGTCGATGCGCCAGGATGAGGACGCCTGGGCACAGCACGCGTTTCATCTGATGCAGCAGAAGCTGCAGGGGGAAAATGCCGATGTGAAGATCACCGTGCCGATGACCCTGATTCATCGTCCGCTGTCGGTGGAGAAGCAGCGGAGCCAGTAAATGACACGGCTTGTGTGAACACGTCAATCCCCGGCCGCGCTATGCTGGCCGGGGCTACAAATACCGCATCCTGCGCGCGCTGGTAGCCCGGATAAGGCGCGGGCGCCGCAATCCGGGGAACCCTTAACGATCCCTCATCAAGTCAATCGCTGAACAAACCGCGCCGCCAGCCCGGCGTCCAGCTCCGGCGGCAGGCCGCTGATCCCGACGCCGGCAATGGCCAGCCCGTCGACGATCACCGGCTCACCGCCCGGCATCGCCAGCAGCTGCGGGTCGTTAAATACCGCCAGCTGCAGGGCGCCAGCGCTGACCTCTTGCGCCAGCGTTGCCGTCGGACGGCGAAAGCGCAGGGCGCTCCAGGCCTTGCGCTGCGCCATCTGGCGCGGTAGCGGCGGGCAGCAAGCGTGCGCGCCAAAGGCGATGAGCTCGCCCTCCGGCCCGACAACCGCCACTGCCAGCCCCCGGGTTCGCGCATCGCTTTCCGTCTCCTGTAAAAACCGCGCGACCTGCTGGCACACAACGCTATCGTTCAGACGGACCTGGGGACAGAACGCGTCATTGTCCGGCATCGGCGATATACCTCCGTAAGCGCAGATAGAGGTCATCCAGCTCGCCTTTCTGCGCCGCCGTCAGCGCCACAAACGGCTCGCGGGTGGGGCCGGTATCGACGGTCTCTTTCGCGGCAAGATATTTCGCCGACTGGAACACGCCGCGCGCGACCAGCTGCTCCACCACCTCGTTGATCTGCTGCTGCAGGCGCTGCGCCCGGGTGATGTCGCCCTGCTGGAAAGCGCTGCGCAGGGCGAGAAACAGCTCCGGCTGCAGGTTAACCGTGGTGCCAACCGTGGCCGTCGCGCCCGCCGCGAGGCTGGGAAGGAAGATCTCATCGAAACCGTTAAAAAAGACTTTCTCCGGGTAGCGGGCGATCATGCGTTCCAGCGAATAGAGGTTATGCGAAGTATGCTTCACCCCCAGAACCTGCTCTTCGCCGAGCAGCGCGTCGGCGCTCTGGGCATCCAGCTCGACGCCGGTAAACTGCGGAATATTATACAAAATCACCGGAATCGAAATGGCGTCCAGCACCCGACGGTAGTAGGCGATAATCTCCTCGCGGCTATATTTGTAGTAGTAGGGCGGCACCAGCGACACCGCGCTGGCGCCGTCCTGCTCGGCGTGCTTCGCCAGCTCGACGGCGTCCCGGGTGCGTGGCGTCCCGACGTGGGCGATCACCGGCACCTGACCGCCCGCCGACTGCACCAGCGTCGCCAGCACCTGCCTGCGCTCATCGAAACGCAGCAACGGTCCCTCCCCGGAGGAGCCGCAGCAGTAAAAGCCTTCAACCCCGCGCGCCAGCTGGGCGCGGGCGAGCGCGTCCAGCGCCGCGTAGTTCACCGACTCATCGGCGTGCATCGGCGTCACCACCGCGGAGATAATGCCGCGAAAACGCTGCCATTTATCGCTTACCATGCGGTCCAGCCTCCATCCACCACCACGTTGGAACCGGTCATATAGACCGAGGCGTCGGAGAGCAAAAACACCACCGCGCCGTTGTACTCGTGGGCTTTCGCCATCCGCCCGATGGGAATACGGTGGGTGTAGTTTTTCTGAAAGCGCGGGTCCTGATCGCTGCGCTCGACGCCGGAGAGGGTCAGGGTATTGACGCGAATGCCGTCGCGCCCCCAGTAGGTGGCGCAGTAGCGGGTAAAGTTATACAGCCCGGACTTTGCCGCCGAATAGGCCACCGGTTTGACGAACGGAATGCCGGTGTCCTCTTTTTTGTAGCTGTAGATATCCTGCACCGGAGAGACCACGCCGTAGATCGAACCGACGTTGATGATCGAGCCGCCTTTGCCGGCCTGCTTCATGCGTTTGCCGACCTGCTGGGTCATCAGGAAGGTGCCGACCAGGTTCACTTCCACCACCTCGCGGAACACCTCTTCCGGGAACTCCTCAAACGGCCCGGAGACTTCCGGCGGCGCGCTGGGCTGGGTGTCGACGCCCGCGTTGTTGACCAGGCCATCCGGCACGCCCCACTTCGCTTCAATGCTGTCCAGCACCCGGTTAATGCTGGCTTTATCGGTAATATTCACTTCCGCGCACAGCAGGCGGTCGGAGTCCTTAATCGCCCCCAGCACGCGGTCGACGCGCGCGGCATCGACGCGGGTGGCCAGCGCCGCCACTTTCGCGCCGCGTTCGTGTAACGTCTTCACGTACTGCGCCCCCAGCTGTCCAAGGCCGCCGGTCACAATGATGACCTTGTCTTTAACCGAGAATAACGTGTCTTCCATTGTCCTTTCCCCTCACTGCGTGGTTAGATTTTGTGGGTTGCGAGGTAATCACGATCGAGAATAATGCCGTGGCCCGGCCTTTCGCTCGGCACGTAGTAGCCGTCCACCTCTTCGCCCGCTTCGGCGATGATGCGCAGATCTTTCCAGCGCCCGCCGTCGGTCATCTCGGCGTATGAGATATTCGGCACCGTAGCCAGCAGGCTGGCGCTGAGCTCCATGACAAAATGCGGCGTCATCGGCAGGTTGTGCGCGCGGGCGACGGCGGCGATATCCAGATAGCCGGTGATCCCGCCGACGCGGCCGAGATCTGCCTGGATGTAATCCGCGCTGCCGCTCTCGATGTACTGCGTAAACTGATTTAAGTTATAGACGTTTTCTCCCAGCGCGATGGGCGTGGCGCTGCGCTCGCGCAGCCGCAGGTGGCCGGCGATATCGTCGGAGGGCAGCGGCTCCTCAATCCACAGCAGGTTAAGCGGTTCGAACAGCTTGAACGCGCGCAGCGCCTGCGGGAAGTTCCAGCCCTGGTTGGCGTCCACCGCCAGCGGGAAGCCCGGCACCGCCTCCTGAATCTTACGCAGCCGCTCCACGTCCTCTTCCAGCGTCGGTTTGCCCACTTTCACTTTCGCCGCCAGATAGCCGGTGCTTTTCCAGCGCTTGACCTGGTCGATCACTTCCTCAATGGACAGATGCAGGTTGATGCCGCTGCCGTACAGCGGAACGCGATCGCGCACGCGGCCAAGAATGTCGATAATCGGCGCGTTGAGGGTTTTACCTAACAGATCCCAGTAGGCAATATCCAGCGCCGCCAGGGCATGGGTGGTGACGCCCGCGCCGCCGACGTCGTGTACGTGTTTATACGAGCGATGCCACAGGCCGCGCGGGGAGAGCGGCTGGCCAATAACGTCCGGGATAATCTCGGCAATCAACGCAGAGATGGTTTTCCCGCACCAGCCGGAAGTGTGGCTAAAGCCGGTGCCGACGTGGCCGTTAGAACCGTAGACGTCAACTATCGCCACTTCGATATCGGTGACGTGGTGAATTTGATCTCCCCACGGGCCTTCCGGCAGCGGAACGCGGGCGGTCATCAGTTCGATATTTTCAATCACGGGCATTTTTGTGCTGTTCATCTGATTCCTTCCTTTATGGGTTCAGCGGGGGCCGCCCCTGCGGCCCGGGCGGTTAATGTTTGGAGGCCGGGGATTCATGCCCCTCCAGGGCGATTGCCGGGCTGGCATCATGTTCTCGATCGTTCTCGTCGCCCACCGCATGACCGAAGACTTCCGGCAGCAGGAAGATCGAGGCGAGGAAGGCGCAGAACGGCGCGATCGCGATAATCATTGAGGCGACCGGTACGCCGACCGCTTCAAACAGGGCCGGGAAGACCAGGGTGGTGACGAAGGCGGTGACCTTGACGATGGTGTAGCCGATGCCGGAGGCCACGCCGCGATAGCGCGGTTTTGCCACCAGCGAGATCACCGTCATGCCGCTTTCGGAATCCCAGTAATGGCCCCACAGCATCAGCGCCGCGCCGAAAATGATAAAACCAAAGCTGCTGCTGTAGACGCCCCACGCCGAAATTGAGATGCCGATGGTGACCAGCAGGAAGCCGTATTTGCTCAGTCCCTTATGCCCGAGCTTCGGCAACAGCAGCGGGCCGACAAACGCCGAGAGCGCGGCGATACAGTTCACCGCCAGCAGGGCGAGGTTATTCTGGATCTGCCCGGAAATCCCGATGGTGACGAGGATCAGCGGCAGGAAGAAGGAGAAGGCGTAGTTTTCAAACGACTGCACGGCGCAGGAGAACCAGCCGAACAGGGTGGTGCGGCGGGTAAAGGGACGACGGAACAGATCGTGCAGCGTCTCTTTGAGTGTCGGGTCGGCGATGGTGACGTTTTCGTTGGGCAGAATATCGTCCAGCAGACGGCCATCCTGTTCGCCGTAATAGTCACGGGAGGCTTGTTTCGCTTCGATAAAGCGGCCGCGTTCGACGAACCACGCCGGCGTCTCCGGCAGCTCCCGACGCATAAACAGCAGCAGGCAGGCCGGGATCGCCGGGACCGCCAGCACGATGCGCCAAATCATATCCGGGTGAACATCAAGCGCCACCAGCGTGGTGACCAGCAGAATGGCGGCGATAATCCCCAGCGCGAACATAAACTGCCAGCGGTTAGCCATCACTTCGCGCTTGCCCTTCGGCATCACCTCCATGATGTAGGTAAAGCCGTTAGCCACGTCCGCGCCCACCGGGATCCCGGCGAGGCAGCGAATAATCGCCAGCCAGTACATATTGGGCGCCAGGCCCTGAAGAACGGCGAAGATCGCGAACAGGATCATCGACCAGAGGAAAATTTTACGCCGTCCGAGCTTATCGGTCAGCCAGCCGCCGAGCAGCGCGCCGACCACCGCGCCAAGCTGGGTGCCGGCGGCGGTAAAACCAAGCAGCCAGCTGCTGGGCTCATAAATATCTTTCAGGGCGAATAAAATAAACGCCATGGAATAAATATCCCATGACTCAATTAATAATGCGGTGATCATTAGCCATCCCGCTTTGGTGCAGCCGGGGGCCTCCTGCTGATCGAGCCGTTTCTTTGCCTTCTGGATAATAAATTCAATATGTTGCTGCTGATACATATAATCCTCTCTTATCCGGGCAGGCGGAGGGCCCGCCCGGACAGATGCGCGTTAATCCGCTCTTTATGAGCGATAAAGAGACGAATGAAGCGGATGTTTGCCAGGATCGCTAACAACGTAAAAATTACATAAGCGAATCAGTTGTTATTTCATTAATAAATGCGCATCGCCTGCGATAAAGACTTTCATATTTTGCGTCAGCGCCTGGGCAATAAAGGCGTTCAGCACTTCGGATAATACCTCCTCTTCTACATAAGCCAGACTGAGATGGTTGCTCTGGTGGCCCGCCATTAAATCGTCGCGCGAAACCCCGTCGAGAACGGCGTTGAGTAATGGCCACTCGTAGTTGGTTGCCCGGCGGCGGCGTTCGAATTCGTCATGCGGTAGTTCGACGGCGGTGCCGGTGCCGATATGCAGGATCACCTGGGTACCTTCGTAATGCGCTCGCGCCCAGATAAAGCGTCCGGCTTTGCCCTGACCGGCAATGGTCGAGCCGCCGTAGGGGAAGAACATCGCCGGCTGGCGATAGCCGGTGGCCCCGGCGATCCCGCCCTTCAGATGGGCGAACGGCACCGCGCCGGAGATCTCCAGATCCCAGTAGAACGTGCCGTTGTATTCGCTACCCCAGCGGATATCGTGAAGGGTGGTTTCGCTCGCCATGCCCAGTGCGCCGAGCAGCTTCGCCAGCATCACCTGTGGGATGGCGCTGCCCATATCCACCTCGTTGATGCAGGGGATCGGCGCGTCCGGGCAGACGATCTCGCCGTTCTCATCCGGGATCGGGAAACGTTCCGCGTTGCCGATGGCGCCTTCGGCAAAATCCGAGGCGGCGCAGCTGTCTTTGAGCCCCTGCTGATACTGCACGCCCACCGCCGTCAGGCCGAAGCGCTTCACGAAGCGCGCCATGGCGATCATCATCGCGCACTGTTCCAGCACCTGCTCCCGGGTCAGATCCTTCGTCCCGTCGGCGCCGAACCGGAAGCGCATGCCGCGGGTCTCATACCAGTCGAGACAGGCTTCGCGCAGGTCGGTCGGCACTTTATTCATTTCAACCAGCAGCGCCGATTGCGACAGCGACTCCACCGGCATCCCTACGTCGATCATCGCTTTTTGCGGGAACACGCCGTTGATCATCCCCATACAGAAGGTATCGAACAGGCCGACAATGGCTTTGTGTTTGAGGATCGACTGCCCAACCTTCACGCCGATCTGTCCGGCTTCGCTGGCCAGCAGCGGCGCGCTGGGCGCAACCGGATGCAGATAGCCGAGCTTATGGCTGAGATGACCGTCGCGCAGCCAGGTGTCCAGGCCGCGAATAAACGCCTCGTCGGCGAAGGTTTCCGACCACAGCCGCGAGTAGTTGCGCTCCAGGCTGGTGAGGCAGCCTGCCATACAGAGCATGCCGACGAGGCCCGGCCAGGTGCCGTCAAAATTGGCGAGCAGCAAAATAGGGCCGCGATGATGTACCAGCGAAGGCGCAAGGTGATGGGAGTATTGCCAGGCGGTAAGCAGGACAATAATCGGCGCATCCGGATCGATCCCGGCGAACAGCTCGCTACCCTCTTTCTGGCTGCTGATAAACCCGTGGCCGCGGCGTTCGTTGACCGGATGGGCGCGGCGCAGGCGGTAGCCTAATGTTTCCAGCGCCGTTTCCAGACGCTGTTCAAACAGCTTCTGCGTGGGCCAGCAGGTGACGTTAGCCGGTTCGCGGAGATCCGCATTGGTGACCATCAAGACTTCGCCTGGCTTCGGGGTAATAAGCCCGGCTTCGGCGGGTAACGTTAAATTCAACATGTGAATTTCTCCTGTAGGGGGTAGGTCGCTTAGTTATCGTTAATCGTTCTGCGCAGGGATTAGCGCCGCATCAGCCGCTTCAGGCAGACTGATTTCTATGGCTAACTCGAATTAGCAAGTTAGGATAAAAAAAAGACAGGGACAAACCCTTTGCCGGGGATTTGTGATGGCTATCAATGTGAAATTTTTAACTAATTAATTTTAAAAACATTATTTTAAAAGGTGGGGTGAAGTGACGAGGAAAGTTTGCTGAGGCGGTTTAAAGGCGGGCAGAAAGGCGGGCGGGAAGCGCAGCGAGGACGTTAAATTCAGGTTTGATATTTAATGAATTGAAATTATTGAATTATTTATTTTTCCGTTTGAGCATTTTGTCTGGGGTGATTGACAGGAGTGTTAAAATTTAACCGATCCTGGTCACACTCTTTTAGCATTTACGTTGTGAATTTCTGTATCTTGTTATAATTAGCTAATTCGAGTTAGCTTGTTGGTGATTTTCCCTCGCCAACGATGTTAGCCAGGCGCTGCCCGACTAAACAATAATGATTCAGGACAGAGGATTTAATGATGACCCTGCTTACCTCGCCCGCCATTGCCCCTGCAAAAAATGAACAAACATCGCAACAAACCCATGAAAGAAGAAAGCTGCTCACCGTGCTGGGCTCCGGTCTTTCTGGCACAACGATTGAGTTCTATGACTTTTTTATCTACGGCACCGCCGCCGCGCTGGTGTTTCCGTCGCTGTTTTTTCCTAACCTCTCGCCGCTGATGGCGCTGCTGGTATCCTTCCTGACGCTGTCGATTACCTTCGTTAGCCGGCCCATCGGTGCCATCGTATTTGGTCACTATGGCGATAAGATCGGCCGCAAGAAATCGCTGGTTCTGTCGCTGATGATTATGGGGATTTCGACGTTTTTCATAGGGTTAATCCCCAGCTACGACACCATAGGCAACGCCGCGCCGTTGATACTTATCTTTTTGCGCCTCTGCCAGGGCTTTGCCATCGGCGGCGAATGGGGCGGGGCGACGACGCTGATCACCGAGTATGCGCCGCGCCATCGCCGGGGCTTTTTCGGCACCTTTGTTCAGTTGGGCAACGTGCTTGGCCTGTTTATCGCCACCGGCGTTTTTGCGCTGGTGGTGATGCTGCCGGAGGATGACCTGATGTCCTGGGGCTGGCGCGTGCCTTTCCTGTTAAGCATCGCGCTGCTGTTCGTCGGGATGTTTATCCGCTCAAGGATCGAAGAGACGCCGGTGTTTCAGGAGAATCAGAAGCAGCAGCAGAACGCGCCGAAAGCGGCCGAGCAGAAGTTTCCTGTTCTCACCGTGCTCAAACATCACCGTAAAGCGGTATTCCTGGCGATGGGTATGCGCATGGGGGAGATTGTTCTGGGCTGGCTGACGGTGGCGTTCTTTATGTCCTATGTGACAAGGGAACTCAACTTTACTCGCGAAACGGCGCTGAACGGGCTGCTGCTGGCCAGTTTTGTCGGCATTTTTACCTTTCCGTTCTTCGGCTGGCTTTCCGATAAAATTGGCCGCCGACCGGTCTATCTGGCCGGCGCCGCGATCACGTTGATCTTTGCCTTCCCGCTGTTCTGGATGATCGACTCCGGCTCGGTGAAGATGTTTATGTTCGCCACCACCTTCTGCTATTCCGTGGGGCTGGGCATGATGTTCAGCGTCCAGCCCGCCTTCTTTTCGGAGCTTTTTGACACCAGCGTGCGCTACACCGGCGTGTCGCTCGGCTTCCAGCTGGCGAATATCGTCGGCGGCTTAACGCCGATGATCGGTACCTTACTGCTGGTGTGGTCCGGTGGCGCATCATGGCCCATCTCGCTGTTTCTCGCCTGCATGGCGCTGATTACCATCCTGTGCGTCTGCGTGACGCGGGAAAGCTATAACGATGAGCTTAATGAGGTGAAGAAGTAGCCGGGGAGGGTTGCCCCGCCATGACCGGCGGGGCGGGCGTATCAGAACAGATTAAATTTATATTCGATAATCACTTCCGAAGAGAGCGAGTTGGCCCGGCTGTAATGGCCGTCGGTAAGCACCGGCGTTTTGCCATTCATCTTATAGGACCAGCCCGGCCCGAACATCGCCCAGACGGTGAGATTTTTCAGTCTCGGGTGCGTCGGCACCCAGCGGCTAAAGGCGTTAATTTCCCCGGTACGGACGTGGTTGCCGCGGTAGTTAAACTGGGCGATGTTGCCGGCGAGACCGATAGCCAGCTCCGGCGTCAGGTTATAGTCCGACATATTAGAGAGAACCAGTTCACCGTCGCGCATATAGTCGTTGCCGGCGTAAGCCATTGAGATAAAGGTCCCGCGCGAGTTTTTACTCATATGGCGCGGGTAGAAGCCCACTTCATTGGCCTTATTCGCATCGGTATAGCCCAGACCCCACTTGGTGCTCCAGTTGTCCGCCTGCCACTTCACATCCATGGCGATGTGCCAGGCATCATCGTCAAAGTCACGCTTATTCGCCGGCATCGCTTTATACTCGTCCAGCGCATGAGTGGCGTAGACCTGAGTACCGATGTTCAGCGCTTTTATCGGCTTAATATTGGTAAACAGAATATGGCGGCGCAGATAGTTGTCGCTTTCACCATAGCCGTACTGCATGTTCAGGTGCTCGCTTTGCCACAGAATATCGCCGCTGGCGATATGGTTAATGTACTGGCCGCTGTTGGTCTGGAAGCGTTTCTTATCCGGCGAGTTACGATCCATCGCGCTTTCGATGTACGCGCCGCGCAGCGTGAAGGGACCGTAGTTCACCGCGCCGGTCCAGCCCAGGTAGGTGGTCGGAGAGAGGCGGGTCGAGTTGGAGATGACGCCAAAGTTTTTCATCGTCTGCCAGCCCCAGCGGGCGTTCAGATGAGTGTCCGCCAGGCGATACTGCAGCTTGATATTGCGTTGACCAAATTTGGAAAAGCCTTCAGCGTTGCTTTTGTTATTTCCGCTGCCGTTATTATAGAGTACGCCGCGGGAGTTAAAGTAATCGCTGGCGCCGAGCTTTACCGCCCCGTAGTATGTGGCATCAAAGCCAATAATATCGGCAAAATAGCCGGACTGATAATCGACGGCGACGCCCTGGCCCCAGGCATTATGGACTTTCTTTGGCTCGGTCTCTTCTTCCTTAAGATATTTCCAGTAGTTTTTAAAGGATAAATTCAGATGAGACTGGCTGAATAACGGATCGTCGAGCACGGTATCGATATAATCGCGCTCCTTCAGGCTGTTGGTGGTCGAAGCTGACCAGGCGCTGGCGGGAATAGCCAGCAGCATAATGGCGACTGTTGTAGTATTGATTTTCATAATAAACCCCAGAGTAGGGACGCAGCGATCCAGGCGAGGTGTTTTCGCCTGAAGTCTGCCGTAATAAATAATTAAGCGTGGGTATTATTTTTTATCGAGAGCCTGTTTTCCGGCTTCGACATATTTCATAGTGCCGATTTCAGGAACGGTATATTTGCCGTCTTTATAAACAATTTTAACCACTGCGGCATTGGCAAGCGGTTTGTTTTTCGCGTTATCGTCCGTTAAGTCGGAAATCATGATCTGCATTGCGGTACCGGATGAAATCGCCAGCACGTTTTTATCGCCCCGGGCCTGCGCGTTTTCAACGATGGTATGCAGCGCTGCCTGGGTGCGGGTTTTTACCTGCTGATAGTTTTCCGCCATGCCTTTGGGATCGGCTGCCGCCAGCGCATTCTGGTTGGTATCAACGGCCAGGGTGCCCGCTTTCATTTGGCTGAACAGCGCAGCGCCATCTTTAAGCCCCAGCTGTTTGGCGCCGGCGTCGGCCATATCTTTGTTATAGCCGCCTTCAAAACCGCCGAAGAAGGCTTCCCGCAGGCCGCTTAGCTCAGTAAGTTTGTAATCACTTACTCCGGCTTGCTTAAGTATCACCTGCATGGTTTCACGCTGACGTCCGGCATCGCTGGAATAGAAGCTATCAAATGGAATGCCTTTTAGTCCCTCGCCGAGATAACGTGCGACGCGAATGCCGTCTTCAGTAAGCGGGGAGTCAGCCCAACCCTGTACGCGGTCAAACGTATTCAGCAGCGTTTTGCCGTGACGAGCGAAATAGATATTCACGCCATCGTCGTTTTTAACTTCCGCTGCCGAGCAGGTTGCCGCACTTGCCGCTATCATTAATGCTATAAGCCACTTCTTCATATAACGCTCCACCTGAATGGTCTTTTTATAAGCAAAAAAAAACCTACGTCAGATATTCGACGCGAAGCATAAATAAAGCTATGTTCGCTCGAACTCTATGACGTAGGTTTCGCCTGTTCTTGACAGTAACAATCCAACAGCGGTGACGTTAGCACTAATTATGCAAAAAGACACCCTCTATTTATTGTTATTGTCAATAAATGTGATCGTCTTCATGAAGGTAATTTTGCTGGTTGAGATGTATCTTAAGTTTAATTTTCAGAATAATTGGCAGTTTTTGACTTAAATAATTATTGGGGATTGATCTCCGTCACAAAATAATGATGTCCGCTCTGGACTCTGCCGCGCACTGGCGTTATTTTCGCTTCACTCTGGGATTGTTACTGACCACAGGCAAAACCTAAGACTCCTGTCCGCCAATTTGGCGTGCGGCAGGAGTCTTAGGTTTTTTTTTGCGCCTGATAAATACCTCTGCTACCTAACAAGGAGTGATGATGAGAACGAAAATTCTGACTGCCGCCATTCTGGCGTTATCTGCCGCTGGCGTACAGGCTGCTGAAAAACCGCTGAAAATACTGTTGGTTAACGACGATGGCTGCCAGTCTGTGGGAACCACATCGCTGCAGGAAAAACTGGCGGCCAAAGGATATGACGTCTGGATGGTGGCGCCGGCAACGAATCAGAGCGGGATCGGGTCGGCAATCACCTTTAAGACGGGTAAGGTCTTTGATGTCAAAAAAGCCGCTGACAAACGCTACTGCTTCCCGGGAACGCCCGCCGACGCGCTGGATTTCGGCCTGTGGGGCGTGATGAAAGACGCGCCGCCGGATCTGGTGATCTCGGGCGTTAACGACGGCCCCAATACCGGTATGGCGCAGGTTAACTCCGGTACCGTTAGCGCTGCGGCTCGCGCCATTCGCTATGGCTTCCCGGCGATTGCCGCCAGTATTGGCTACCGATTCACGGAAGAAGAGATGAAGAACAAATGGCCGAGCACGCATAAGTACTGGCCTGACTCGGTGGATTACGTTGTCTCGCTGGTTGATAAACTTAACGCCGCGCATAAACCGGGAAGCCCGATTTTGCCGCAAGGGTCCGGTTTGAGCATTAACTATCCGCCGCTGCCGTCGGCTGAAATTAAGGGCGTTCATTATATTGAGAATGAACAGTTCCCCGCGCCGCAGATTGGTTATGAACTGCTGGCGGACGGCACAGCAAAACAGACGATGAATCCGGAAGCGATGAAACCGGGGGAAGGGGATAATGACTCGGGCTGGCTAAACAAAGGGTATATTACTTACACCCTGTTTGATGGCTCATGGAACGCGCCGCAGTACCAGGCGCAGTATGAGACGCTGCTCGGAAAATAACGTCGTAGTGATATAAAAGAAGAAGGCGCTATTCGCGCCTTCTTTATATGAACAGATGATGAAGCGCTATTCGTCGAAGAACCAGTAGCCCTGGTTAATCAAACGGGTCAGCTCGGCGATAAAGGCCGGATTGCGCAGTGCGGCCTCACCTAACTCATCTTTACCCAGCAGGGTATAGCGGCAAAGCGCGTCCAGGGCCGCAGGTTCGGTTGGCTCAAGCTGTTCACTATTCACAAAAAAGTCATCGCCAATGTGCAGTACCCGCAGGCCGCTCAGGCGAGTCAGCATTTCGCCTCCCTCGAGTGCGTCGACAATCTCTTCTTCTGCATAAGGCGGTTCAGCTGGCGCAATATCCAGCTCGTGGCGCGGCGTGGTAGCAAAACGTCCAAACCACTGGCGGAAATCTTCCGGCTGGCTAATCATCTCGATCATCATGCCGCGCAGACGTTCCAGTTCATACTCTTCAACCCGGCCCGGATGTTCACGGCAGGTTAAATCCGGATCGCTGTAGTGCTCGCCGCCGAGATCGTTTTCCAGCGCGTAATCGGCAAAGCTGCTGATCAAATCGCGGCCGTTTGGCCCGCGGAAGCCAACGGAGTAGTTCAGCGCCGTTTCGTGAGTGATTCCGTCGTGCGGGAATCCCGGCGGAATGTACAGAATATCGCCTGGCTCCAGATCCTCATCAATAATCGGCGGGAACGGGTCGACGTGCAGCAGCGCGGGATGCGGGCAGAACTGACGCATCGGCAGCTTATCGCCCACGCGCCAGCGGCGGCTACCCATGCCCTGAATAATAAAGACATCGTACTGGTCGATGTGTGGGCCCACGCCGCCGCCCGGAACGGAAAAGGAGATCATCAGGTCGTCTAAACGCCAGTCCGGCAGTACGCGGAAAGGGCGCACCAGCTCAGCGGCGGGCATGTGCCAGTGGTTTACCGCCTGAGCCAATAGCGACCAGCCGGTTTCGCCCAGGCCATCAAAATGTTCAAACGGCCCGTTGCTGGCCTGCCATTGACCATTCTTAAGGCTCACCAGTCGACTATCGACTTCCGGTTCCATGGCCAGCCCGGCCAGTTCATCCGGGGTAATCGGATCGACGAAATTCGCGAAAGCCTTCTTTAATACCACCGGCTGCTTTTGCCAGTACTTTTCTAAAAACTCGGGCCAGTTAATGTTGAGTTGATAAGCCATAGGTTTATACCAATAAGAAGAAACGGGCCTGATTATAGAAATATGCACCCTCAAGCCGCTTTGTCATGGGTCAAGGCTGATGCTTAATTCATCATCTGAACTAACGGCACCATAAAAGAGGGAAAACCTGAAGTGGGTAACGCCGTTTTTTGCAAAATCTCATTTTTGGCTAAAATGCGCTGCAGGCCTTGTGGTGCCTGGGTTCTTATGGTTTTTCGTAGCAAAGGTTAGTCGTGAAAAGTTTAAATTATGAGCGTTTGATAAGCTTTTTGTATTTTTAGGGTTGCTATATCCCGGCAGCTCCCTATAATGCGCTCCCACTGACACGGCAGATGTGAATCACTTCACACAAACAGCCGGTTGGTTGAAGAGAAAAAATCCTGAAAAACAGGGTTGACTCTGAAAGAGGAAAGCGTAATATACGCCACCTCGCAACGGTGAGCGAAAGCCGCGTTGCACTGCTCTTTAACAATTTATCAGACAATCTGTGTGGGCACTCAAAGTGACATGGATTCTTAACGTCTTCGGACGAAAAATGAATACCAAGTCTCAAAGAGTGAACACGTAATTCATTACGAAG
>NZ_JBEAFR010000031.1:0-1065 GCF_040062315.1 Klebsiella sp. GW_Kp181 | reverse complement strand
GGGCTCCTACTGCTTGTACGTACACGGTTTCAGGTTCTTTTTCACTCCCCTCGCCGGGGTTCTTTTCGCCTTTCCCTCACGGTACTGGTTCACTATCGGTCAGTCAGGAGTATTTAGCCTTGGAGGATGGTCCCCCCATATTCAGACAGGATACCACGTGTCCCGCCCTACTCTTCGAGTTCACAGCCTGTGTGTTTTAGTGTACGGGAGTATCACCCTGTACCCTGCGACTTTCCAGACGCTTCCACTAACACACAAGCTGATTCAGACTCCGGGCTGCTCCCCGTTCGCTCGCCGCTACTGGGGGAATCTCGGTTGATTTCTTTTCCTCGGGGTACTTAGATGTTTCAGTTCCCCCGGTTCGCCTCGTTTGACTATGTATTCATCAAACGATAGTGCAACGAATTGCACTGGGTTTCCCCATTCGGACATCGCCGGCTATAACGGTTCATATCACCTTACCGACGCTTTTCGCAGATTAGCACGTCCTTCATCGCCTCTGACTGCCAGGGCATCCACCGTGTACGCTTAGTCGCTTAACCTCACAACCCGAAGATGTTTCGTGAAACATCATCGTGTCGCGAAAATTTGAGAGACTCGAACACACATTAACTGTGTGTCGTTTCAATTTTCAGCTTGATCCAGATTTTTAAAGAGCAAAACTTCGCAGTGAACCTTTTCAGGTACACTCTGAAGTTTTCTTGTTTTTGGCAGTAATGATGGTGGAGCTATGCGGGATCGAACCGCAGACCTCCTGCGTGCAAAGCAGGCGCTCTCCCAGCTGAGCTATAGCCCCATCGTAGTTAAAATCTCATCAACCTTAATTTCTGTTGAGGCAAGGCGTGGTGACACGAAGCATATTTAAAGTATGTGAGTGTCGCCGCAACGCAGCATCAGCAGAAATTTGGTAGGCCTGAGTGGACTTGAACCACCGACCTCACCCTTATCAGGGGTGCGCTCTAACCACCTGAGCTACAAGCCTGCAGAGATTTTCTTACTGCTTATTTTTCATCAGACAATCTGTGTGGACACTACAAAGGCAGGTTCTTTCAGGTAAGGAGGTGA
>NZ_JBEAFR010000030.1:0-1130 GCF_040062315.1 Klebsiella sp. GW_Kp181 | reverse complement strand
GCCGCGCCGGCGGCCTCTTCCGCCCCGGCTCAGGCGGCCGCCCCGGCAGGCGCCGGCATGCCGGTGACCGCGCCGCTGGCGGGCACTATCTGGAAGGTCATTGCCGCGGAAGGCCAGACGGTGGCCGAAGGCGACGTGCTGCTGATTCTGGAAGCCATGAAGATGGAAACCGAAATCCGCGCCGCACAGGCCGGGACCGTGCGCGGTATCGCGGTGAAATCCGGGGACGCGGTGGCGGTGGGCGACACCCTGCTGAGCCTGGCGTAAGGAAGAGGACGCGAAATGGAAAGTCTGAACGCCCTGATTCAGGGCATGGGGCTGATGCACCTCGGCGCCGGCCAGGCCGTCATGCTGCTGGTGAGCCTGCTGCTGCTGTGGCTGGCCATCGCCAGGAAGTTCGAGCCGCTGCTGCTGCTGCCGATTGGCTTCGGCGGCCTGCTGTCGAACATTCCGGAGGCCGGGCTGGCGCTGACCGCGCTGGAGAGCCTGCTGGCCCACCACGACGCCGGGCAGCTGGCGGTGATTGCGGCGAAGCTCAACTGCGCGCCGGACGTCCACGCCATCAAAGAGGCGCTGGCTCTGGCCCTGCCGTCGGTGCAGGGGCAGATGGAGGACCTCGCCGTGGATATGGGCTACTCCGCCGGGGTGCTGGCGATTTTCTATAAGGTCGCCATCGGCTCGGGCATCGCCCCGCTGGTGATTTTTATGGGCGTCGGGGCGATGACCGACTTCGGCCCGCTGCTGGCCAACCCGCGGACCCTGCTGCTGGGGGCGGCGGCGCAGTTCGGCATCTTCGCCACGGTGCTGGGGGCGCTGACGCTGAACTACTTCGGCATCATCAGCTTCACCCTGCCGCAGGCGGCGGCCATCGGCATCATCGGCGGCGCGGACGGCCCGACGGCGATTTACCTCTCCGGGAAACTGGCGCCGGAATTACTCGGCGCCATCGCGGTGGCGGCGTACTCGTATATGGCGCTGGTGCCGTTAATCCAGCCGCCGATTATGAAGGCGCTGACCAGCGAGAAGGAGCGGAAAATCCGCATGGTGCAGCTGCGCACGGTGAGTAAGCGGGAAAAAATCCTCTTCCCGGCGGTGCTGTTGCTGCTGGTGGCGCTGCTGCTGCCGGACGC
>NZ_JBEAFR010000029.1:0-1189 GCF_040062315.1 Klebsiella sp. GW_Kp181 | reverse complement strand
CTTGTATTATTAAAAAACCAGAAAGAACCGGCCTGTTCTCTCTGGTGGTGGTCCGGATGCCGTACCCGGGCTCAGACTTTTAGTCTGTACAGTAGATGCCTGCACCGGACCACCGCTATCCACAAGTGACAAACCGAACAGTATCATGGACCGGTTCACCCGGTACCCCGCATTTGCAAGGATGGTTACACCATGGAAAACGACATTCACTTTATCGGCATTGATGTGGCCAAAGCTAAACTCGATGTCGATATGTTGCGGCCTGATGGCCGTCACCGCAGCAAGAAATTTGCCAACACCCCAAAAGGACATGACGAGCTCGTCAGCTGGTTGCGGGGACATCAGGTCATCCATGCCCATGTCTGCATGGAAGCGACCGGGACGTATATGGAAGATGTCGCCGCTCATCTCTCTGATGCGGGGTATCCGGTCTCTGTTATCAATCCGATGCTCAGCAAAGCGTTCGTCCAGAGTCAGGGAATACGCAGCAAAACGGATACGGTGGATGCCCGCCAGCTGGCGTATTTTTGCCGGGAGAAACGCCCGCCGATATGGGAAGCTCCCCATCCGGTTGAACGCGCCCTGCGGGCGCTGGTTCTGCGGTATCAGGCGCTGACGGAGATGCATGTTCAGGAGCAGAACCGGCGGGAAAGCGCGCGTGAGGTACAGTTGCCAAGCATAGACATGCATCTGCTGTGGCTGGAGACGGAACTGAAACGTCTTGAAAAGCAGATAAAAGACCTGACGGATGATGACCCGGATCTGAAACACCGGCGCAAACTGCTGGACAGTATCCCGGGCATCGGCCCCAAAACCGCGGCGGTGCTGCTGGCTTATGTGGGTCTGAAAGACAGGTTCAGGGAGGGGAGGCAGTTCGCCGCGTATGCGGGTCTGACGCCGCGGCAACATGAGTCAGGCAGCAGCATCAGGCGGGTAAGCAGGATGAGTAAAATGGGCCATGTGTCGCTGCGTCGTGCATTGTATATGCCGGCGATGGTGACGCTGTATAAAACAGAATGGGGTCGGGTGTTCAGGGAACGGCTGGAAAAGAACGGAAAAAATGCAAAGCTGATAATCGGTGCGATGATGAGGAAACTGGCCCAGGTGGCATACGGCGTCCTGAAATCAGGACGCCCGTTCGATGCCACACTGCATACGAAAAATGCTTGCATGGCATAACAGTATCTAC
>NZ_JBEAFR010000028.1:0-1194 GCF_040062315.1 Klebsiella sp. GW_Kp181 | reverse complement strand
CTTATTGAACCGCTCTGCGGGTGATTCATAGTCTAGCGTTTTTCTCGGCCTTTCGTTGAGCTGTCTGGCAACACTGTTTAGTCTTTGCTGGCTGTGAACCGATAAGTCAGTTCCTTTTGGAAAATATTGTCTGAGCAATCTGTTCGTATTTTCATTTGAGCCACGTTGCCAGGGAGATTGAGGATCACAGAAATAAATCTGAATGTTTGTCGCTACAGTAAATCGAGTGTGGCTGGTCATTTCCGCGCCCCGATCCCATGTTAATGTTTTATAAAGCTCCACAGGCAATTCCCGGGCTTGTCTGATGAGTGCAGATATAACCGTTATGGTCTTGTTGTCTCTGATTTTGGCCAGCATAACAAAGCGGGAATGGCGTTCTACGAGAGTGACTATATAGGAGTTTTTCGAGCCCTGGATCAGGTCACCTTCCCAATGACCCGGTATGGCTCTGTCTGCAACTTCAGGTGGCCTTTCGCTTATTGGTATCGCATCCGGGATGGATCCTAATCCTTTCCCTTTAAGCGATGACGTTCTGGATCTACGAACCGCTCTTCCGCTTCTGAGGCATTGCTGCAGCTCTTTTTTTAATGCCCCCCGGGTTTGTATAAAAAGCGTTTTATAAATCGTTTCGTGTGACACATGCATTTCCTGATTATCCGGATAACAGCGTTTTAGCCAACCGGCGATTTGTTCCGGCGACCAGTCCTGATGCATCTTCTCTGCAATGATTTTACACAATGTGGGGCTTTCAATTAGCTTACAGGTTTTTGGTCTCAGGGCACTTTCCCATGCAGTAGCATCCGCTTTTGCTGCACGATATTGTTTTGCACCTCCGTGCCTCTTGATCTCGCGGCTAATCGTTGAAGGAGCTCTTGATAATTTGGCAGCGATGTCCCTGATGCTACGTTTTGCTACCAGCCCTCTGGATATCTCCTCTCTTTCATCTAGCGAAAGCGCTAACCGATGTCGCTTTCGGACAGGGGGACGGTATCCACCAGTCTGGTGGATAGTGGGCATGATAGAAGAATGATATCTGTCGAACATTCTGGCGATATCATGCAGGGAATCACCTTGCTTATATCTGTCCCAGATAATCGCTTTCTGTTCTGGCGTGTAGTAAATGCGCGTTCTTCGTTTCATGGCAACGTCCCCCCTTGATTAAGGATAGCGTTGCATCGACCCGTTGAACTCACA
>NZ_JBEAFR010000027.1:0-1288 GCF_040062315.1 Klebsiella sp. GW_Kp181 | reverse complement strand
GTCAGGGAGAACTCATCTCGGGGCAAGTTTCGTGCTTAGATGCTTTCAGCACTTATCTCTTCCGCATTTAGCTACCGGGCAATGCCATTGGCATGACAACCCGAACACCAGTGATGCGTCCACTCCGGTCCTCTCGTACTAGGAGCAGCCCCCCTCAATTCTCCAGCGCCCACGGCAGATAGGGACCGAACTGTCTCACGACGTTCTAAACCCAGCTCGCGTACCACTTTAAATGGCGAACAGCCATACCCTTGGGACCTACTTCAGCCCCAGGATGTGATGAGCCGACATCGAGGTGCCAAACACCGCCGTCGATATGAACTCTTGGGCGGTATCAGCCTGTTATCCCCGGAGTACCTTTTATCCGTTGAGCGATGGCCCTTCCATTCAGAACCACCGGATCACTATGACCTGCTTTCGCACCTGCTCGCGCCGTCACGCTCGCAGTCAAGCCAGCTTATGCCATTGCACTAACCTCCTGATGTCCGACCAGGATTAGCTGACCTTCGTGCTCCTCCGTTACTCTTTAGGAGGAGACCGCCCCAGTCAAACTACCCACCAGACACTGTCCGCAACCCCGATTAGGGGCCCACGTTAGAACACCAGCCATTAAAGGGTGGTATTTCAAGGATGGCTCCATGCAGACTGGCGTCCACACTTCAAAGCCTCCCACCTATCCTACACATCAAGGACCAGTGTTCAGTGTCAAGCTATAGTAAAGGTTCACGGGGTCTTTCCGTCTTGCCGCGGGTACACTGCATCTTCACAGCGAGTTCAATTTCACTGAGTCTCGGGTGGAGACAGCCTGGCCATCATTACGCCATTCGTGCAGGTCGGAACTTACCCGACAAGGAATTTCGCTACCTTAGGACCGTTATAGTTACGGCCGCCGTTTACCGGGGCTTCGATCAAGAGCTTCTCCGTGAGGATAACCCCATCAATTAACCTTCCGGCACCGGGCAGGCGTCACACCGTATACGTCCACTTTCGTGTTTGCACAGTGCTGTGTTTTTAATAAACAGTTGCAGCCAGCTGGTATCTTCGACTGATTTCAGCTCCATGAGCAAGTCACTTCACCTACCATCAGCGTGCCTTCTCCCGAAGTTACGGCACCATTTTGCCTAGTTCCTTCACCCGAGTTCTCTCAAGCGCCTTGGTATTCTCTACCTGACCACCTGTGTCGGTTTGGGGTACGATTTGATGTTACCTGATGCTTAGAGGCTTTTCCTGGAAGCAGGGCATTTGTCACTTCAGCACCGTAGTGCCTCGTCATCACACCTCAGCGTTA
>NZ_JBEAFR010000026.1:0-1447 GCF_040062315.1 Klebsiella sp. GW_Kp181 | reverse complement strand
TGGACTGACCCCATAAAGTTGGACAGTTCATATTAAGCGGCTTTCAGGGCCTGGGTTCGGTATTCTACCGGACTCAGGCCTTTTAATTTCAGGCTGATCCGCTCGTTGTTATAATAATGGATATAGTCCTCTATCGCCTTCCTCAGTTCATTCAGATCGCTGAACCTGTTCAGGTAAAAACACTCCGATTTCAGTGTGCCGAAGAAGTTCTCCATCACTGCGTTATCCAGGCAGTTTCCCTTGCGTGACATACTTTGTGTCATTCCATGGGCCTTTAACTTTGCCTGATAGCCTGCCATTCGATATTGCCAGCCCTGATCCGTGTGCAGCAATGGTGCATCCTCCGGTCCGAGCACTGAGAACGCATCGTGCAGCATCGTATTAACCATCTCCATCACCGGCCTTTCTGACAGGCTGTAGGAGATAATCTCCCGGTTAAACAGATCGAGAACTGGCGACAGGTAAAGCTTTTTACCCTGTACCGTGAACTCTGTAACATCCGTCACCCATTTTTCGTTGGCCTTCGTTGCACCAAAGTTCCGGCTCAGGATATTGGGCGCAGCTTTGCCCACTTCCCCTTTCCAGGAACGATATTTCTTCACCCTTATCACAGAGCGGAGCGACAGCTCTGTCATCAGCCGCTGCACTGTTTTATGGTTTACCAACACTCCCTGTTTTCTCAGTGAGAGCGTGATCCTGCGGTAGCCATAACGCCCTTTGTGATAGTGGTAAATCTCTCTGATTTTGTCTTTCAGTCCGGCATGCCTGTCCACTCGCTTCAGGGCATTCATATTGTGATACCACGTACTGCGGGACATGCCCGCTGCACGCAGAAGATCACCGAGTGCATGCTTCAGCCTTAGCTCACTGATTATCCGGGCTTTCTGCCGTTTTTCTCGCTTTGAACTAAGGCCTTCAGCTTTTTTAGATAGGCATTCTCTGCGCGAAGGTAACGGAGTTCCGCTCGCAGTTCTTCGGGAGATAACTTTTCCAGTTCTGCATCGGTAAGTGGAGGTGTTTTTTGAGGTTTTGTCATGTCCTTACTCCGGCCTGGTTTTATGTTCAGAAGTCCTTCTTCACCAGTGTCTTTGTAAACCTTCACCCAGTGCCGGACAACAGATTCATTTGAGATATTAAACCGTGCGGCAGCCTCGCGCATGGTAAGTTCTTCACTCAGAGCCTTCAGGACAACCGTCAGTCGAAACTCAGGAGAGTGGCGGTCATTTTTCCATGTAATACCATCAATACCGTGGAGTTGCCAGGCTCTTACCCAGCGTCGCACTGATGTTTCTTCAACACCAAAACGTTCAGCGGTACGACGAGCGCCATCGTGTCCGGCAAGATAATGATTAACGACAGCTAATCTGGTTTCGAGAGAATATTTTGGCTTTGCCATAAAAAACTGCACCTTACTCAGTTGGGTGTCCAACTTTTGGGGTGCAGTCCA
>NZ_JBEAFR010000025.1:0-1546 GCF_040062315.1 Klebsiella sp. GW_Kp181 | reverse complement strand
GTGACTCGGATAGCGACAGCGATTCTGACTCTGACAGCGATTCCGATTCTGACAGCGACTCGGATTCTGACAGTGACTCGGATAGCGACAGTGACTCCGACTCGGACAGCGATTCTGACTCTGACAGCGATTCGGATAGCGACAGCGATTCTGACTCTGACAGCGACTCCGACTCCGACAGCGACTCGGACTCCGACAGTGACTCGGATTCGGACTCTGACAGCGATTCCGACTCCGACAGTGACTCGGACTCCGACAGCGATTCGGATTCGGACAGCGATGCCGATTCGGATAGCGACTCGGATATCCCGCAAGCCAACGCGGATACCAATACCGCTCTGATCTTCGAGAATCATGACAACCTCGAGGGCCTGAACGGTACGATTACCCAACTGACAGGCGTGAACTTGCTTGGTGTGGTCGATGTTTCGTTGCTTAGCGGGAACAACTTTGATTTTACGGTTGCGAGTGGAACGACTCAGGATGTGGCGCTGGATATCTCCGGCGGTACTACGCTGAGCTCGGCGGCGCTGATCAATACACTACTGCTTCTGCTGGGTGGGACGGATACCTTCAAGGCCGATCTCGCGGTGATTAATACGGTGACCGGAGAAGTGGTTGCGCTAGCATCGAATGCGGTGACTATTACGGCGGGAGGCGTCAGCCTGGATTACAGCGGCAGCGCCACCTTCAGCGACCTGCCGGAGGGGAACTACACGGTAGTGATTTCGTCGCCGACGAATACCGGCCTGCTGCCGACGTTGGTGAACTTCCTGGCGAATATCAGCGTAGCGACAGCGGTAGATGTGGCGGTAACCGACTCTGTAGGATACGAATCCGCGATCATCAGCGGTAACGTACTGCAGACGGATGCTGGCGGAGACGTAGGTGATATCGGTACGGGGATTACTGTGACCAGCATCGTTGCATCCTCGGTTCCGGGGGCATCGGCGCAGCAGGTTAGCTCAGGAGGAACGATCGTTGAGGGCGCCTACGGTAAGCTGGTGATCTATGCCGATGGTACTTATACCTATCAGGCGACCGGAGATGCTGATTCAGTCGGGCAGACGGAGGTATTTACCTACACCATCACGGATGCGGATGGCGATACGGCTACCACAACGCTGACCATTAATATCGGCCTGGCTGATGATACGGATAGCGATGCCGATTCTGACTCTGACAGCGACTCGGATTCTGACAGTGATTCGGATTCCGACAGCGATTCCGATTCAGACAGCGATTCTGACTCCGACAGCGATTCCGATTCTGACAGTGACTCGGATTCCGACAGCGATTCGGACTCTGACAGCGACTCGGACTCTGACAGCGACTCCGATTCCGACAGCGACTCGGATTCGGACAGCGACTCGGACTCCGACAGTGATTCCGACTCCGACAGCGATTCGGACTCCGACAGCGATTCGGACTCTGACAGTGATTCGGATTCTGACAGCGACTCGGACTCTGACAGTGACTCGGATTCGGACAGTGACTCGGATAGCGACAGCGATTCTGACTCTGACAGCGATTCCGATTCTGACAG
>NZ_JBEAFR010000024.1:0-1658 GCF_040062315.1 Klebsiella sp. GW_Kp181 | reverse complement strand
TATCTCCGCCGCCGCTATACCCGTTTCTGGCGCCACAAAGTCCGCCTGCTGCTGGTAGCCGGTGAACCCGCGCACATTGCCGCCATCGCCCCCGGTCTGGCGGAAAAGCAGTGGCTTGAAGGCCACCGCACGGTGCTGATTTACGGCGGCAGTCTGTCATTGGCGCCGGATACTGAGCGCCTGGCCGCCCTGCGCAAGCTGCGCCGCAGCCGTCCGCTGGACGGCATCGTGCTGGCGCTTGATGAGGCGCAGGCGACCAGCGCTAGCCTGGATAACCATCTTCGCACCCTCGGGCAGGTCGGGGAGGCCCTGCGCTGGCAGCCGCCGGTATACCTGTGGCAGGTGACTGACAGCGCCTGGCCGCAGGATACCCGCATCAGCCAGACGGTGGGGGCGCTGTTCCCGCCCGGCGCCACGCCGGAGGGGGTGGCGCAACAACTCCGCGCCATTCTGCCGTCCCTGGGGGAAAGGGGAATGCAGCAGCTGTGCGCCGACCCGGCCCATGATTATCTGCTGCGCCTGGGGCGCACGCTTGAGGGGAGCGGCATTGCCCGCTGGCGTACGCTGCTGACGCCCTGGCTGACGGAGCGCCTGCAGCGTGTTCCGCTGCGCGGCCTGATGTTCAGCCCGCCGCTGGCACCGGGCACAACCGCCGGGGAGACGCCACATCCTCACCGCTGGTCCGCTCCGGCGGTCTGGCAGGGAGTGACGGCGGACTGCGCTCAGGCGCAGGGCGTGCGGGCCGGTCTGCCCTGGCAGCGCACATCGGGGGTTATCGCCCTGTCGCTGATGGCCCTGTGGGGGGCGGGCAGCCTGGTCTCCTTCGCCGTTAACCGCCAGCATATTGTCAGCGCGGCGCAGCTGCTGGTGAGCTCTCCCGCGGTGAATGATGAACAGCTGATGGCGCTGCAGGCGCTGCGTAACGATATCGGACGGTTACAGCACCAGCAGGCGCATGGCGCGCCCTGGTATCAGCGCTTCGGGCTGGACCATAACGCCCCGCTGCTGGCGGCCCTGATGCCGTGGTACGGGCAGGCGAATAACCGGCTGATACGCGATGCGGCGGCGCAGGCGCTCACAAAGCAGCTGAACGCGCTGGCAGACCTGCCGCCGCGCAGTCCGCTGCGCGAGAAACGGGCGAAGCGGGGCTACGACCAGCTGAAGGCGTACCTGATGATGGCGCACCCGGAGAAGGCGGACGCCGCGTTTTTTGCGCAGGTGATGAAAACCGCCGAACCGTCCCGTCCGGGGTTGTCCCCGGCGCTGTGGCAGGAGATGGCGCCGGATTTGCACACCTTTTACATGCAGAGCCTGCCCGCGCTGCCGTCCTGGAAAATCACGCCGGATGCGGCGCTGGTGGCGCAGGTGCGCAGGGTGCTGCTGGAGCAGGCAGGCCAGCGCAACGCCGAAAGCACGCTCTATGAGAACATGCTGACGGCCGTCCGGCGCAACTATGCCGATATGACGCTTGAGGACATGACGCCGCAGACCGACGCCCGCCGTCTGTTCAGCACGGACGAGGTGGTGCCGGGAATGTTCACCCGCCAGGCGTGGGAAGGCGGGATTCAGGACGCCATCGACGCCGCCGTGGCCTCGCGGCGCGATGAAATCGACTGGGTGCTGAGCGACAACCGTAACACCGTGTCCACGGATGTCTC
>NZ_JBEAFR010000023.1:0-2603 GCF_040062315.1 Klebsiella sp. GW_Kp181 | reverse complement strand
ATTCGGATTGTGACAGATACTCGTACTCTGACAGTGATTCGGACTCTGACAGCGACTCGGATTCTGACAGCGACTCGGACTCAGACAGCGACTCCGATTCTGACAGTGACTCCGATTCTGACAGTGACTCGGACTCTGACAGTGATTCCGACTCCGACAGCGATTCGGATTCTGACAGCGATTCGGATTCTGACAGCGACTCGGACTCTGACAGCGACTCGGATTCTGACAGTGACTCGGATTCTGACAGTGACTCGGATAGCGACAGCGATTCCGATTCTGACAGCGACTCGGACTCTGACAGTGATTCGGACTCTGACAGCGACTCGGATTCGGACAGTGATTCTGACTCTGACAGTGACTCGGATTCCGACAGCGATTCTGACTCTGACAGCGATTCCGATTCTGACAGCGATTCCGATTCTGACAGCGACTCGGATTCGGACAGCGATTCCGACTCCGACAGCGATTCGGACTCTGACAGCGACTCGGACTCTGACAGCGACTCGGATTCGGACAGTGATTCAGACTCCGACAGCGACTCGGATAGCGACAGTGATTCTGATTCCGACAGTGACTCGGACTCTGACAGTGACTCGGACTCTGACAGCGATTCCGACAGCGATTCTGATACTGAAGCACCCACTGCAGCACAGAACATCACGGTTAATGACAATGTTGGTTCCATCACCGGTGTGCTTCATTCCGGTGATGTGACCGATGATACAACGCCGGAGATCAAAGGGACGGCAGAAGCGGGCGCCACGATAACGATTTATGACGGCGATATCGTACTGGGTTCAGTGGTTGTGGATCAGGATGGCAACTGGAGCTTTACTTTACCGGAGCTTAGCGAAGGTCCTCATAGCCTGAGCGCTACGGTGACCGACAAGGCCGGGAATGTCAGCGAGCGTTCCCCGGCGTTTGAGCTGACAATTGATACCACCGCGCCGTCTGCCAGTGCGCCGGAGGTGACCGACGATGTGGCCGGGCATACCGGCCCGCTGACCAGCGGCGATCTGACCAACGATGCCACGCCGGCCCTGAGCGGTACCGCCGAGGCGGGCGCCACGGTCACGATCTACGACGGTGACACCGTACTGGGTACGGTGGTTGCCGGGGAGGACGGACGCTGGAGCTTCACGCCGGACACCCTGGACGAGGGCGACCACAGCCTGAGCACCACCGTGACGGACAAGGCCGGGAACGTCAGCGAGCGTTCCCCGGCGTTTGAACTGACGATTGATACCACCGCGCCGTCTGCCAGTGCGCCGGAGGTGACCGATGACGTGGCCGGACACACCGGCCCGCTGGCCAGCGGCGATCTGACCAACGATGCCACGCCGGCCCTGAGCGGTACCGCCGAGGCGGGGGCCACAGTCACGATCTACGACGGCGACACCGTACTGGGTACGGTGGTTGCCGGGGAGGACGGACGCTGGAGTTACACCCCTGATGCACTGGATGAAGGCAGCCACAGCCTGAGCACCACCGTGACCGACAAGGCCGGAAACGTCAGCGAGCGTTCCCCGGCGTTTGAGCTGACGGTGGACACAGTCGTGACTCCGGTCAGCGGTCTGCAGGTGACCGACGATGTGGCCGGGCATACCGGCCCGCTGACCAGCGGCGATCTGACCAACGACGCCACACCGGCCCTGAGCGGTACCGCCGAGGCGGGGGCCACGGTCACGATCTATGACGGCGACACGGTGCTGGGTACGGTGGTTGCCGGTGAGGACGGACGCTGGAGCTACACCCCTGATGCACTGGATGAAGGCAGCCACAGCCTGAGCACCACCGTGACGGACAAGGCCGGGAACGTCAGCGAGCGTTCCCCGGCGTTTGAGCTGACGGTGGACACAATCGTGAATCCGGTCAGCGATCTGCAGGTGACTGATAATGCAGGAGAAGACACGGGTACACTGAACAGCGGCAACGTAACGGATGATGACACGCCGACCCTGAGCGGTACCGCCGAGGCGGGCGCCACAGTCACGATCTATGACGGCGACACGGTACTGGGTACGGTAGTTGCCGGGGAGGACGGACGCTGGAGCTTCACACCTGATGCGCTGGACGAAGGCAGCCACAGCCTGAGCACCACCGTGACCGATCTGGCCGGGAACGTCAGCGAACGCTCCCCGACTTTTGAGTTAACTGTCGATCTCAGCGACGACACCGACAGCGACTCGGATAGTGACAGTGATTCGGACTCTGACAGTGACTCGGATAGCGACAGTGACTCCGACTCTGACAGTGACTCCGACTCTGACAGTGACTCGGATTCGGACAGCGACTCGGAATCTGACAGCGACTCGGACTCTGACAGCGACTCGGACTCCGACAGAGATTCGGATGCTGACAGCGACTCGGACTCCGACAGCGATTCTGACTCTGACAGTGATTCGGACTCTGACAGCGACTCCGATTCCGACAGTGATTCGGACTCCGACAGCGATTCTGACTCTGACAGCGATTCCGATTCTGACTCTGACAGCGATTCCGATTCCGACAGCGATTCTGACTCTGACAGCGATTCCGATTCTGACAGAGACTCGGATTCAGACAGCGATTCGGACTCAGACAGAGATTCCGAATCAGAC
>NZ_JBEAFR010000022.1:0-4318 GCF_040062315.1 Klebsiella sp. GW_Kp181 | reverse complement strand
TGCCAGGCATCAAACAAGTGAAGAGCCCATCCTGACGGATGGGCTTTTTGCGTTTCAGGGGTTTAACAATTCCTCCTGATAACGCCATGGTCTCTCGTCAACCCACGACGATCGGGCAAGCCTTCCCTCGCTATATACGGTAAACTAATGCAGATTTTGCATCTGGAAGCCACTATGAGCCACTCACTTAAGCCCTGGAATACCTTCGGTCTTGACCGTTCCGCCAGCGCGATTGTACGCGCCGAAACTGAAAAACAGCTACTGGATGCCTGGCAGAATGCCGTTGCAAAGCGCCAGCCAGCTCTGATCCTTGGTGAAGGAAGTAACGTCCTGTTTCTGAAGGATTATTCCGGCACGGTGATTATCAACCGTATTATGGGTATAGAAGTGAGTGAAACACCTGACGCCTGGCATTTGCACGTGGGCGCGGGAGAAAACTGGCATCAGCTGGTACAGTTTGCGCTAAATAATGGAATGCCTGGTCTGGAAAATCTGGCCTTAATTCCTGGCTGCGCCGGCTCCTCGCCGATTCAAAATATTGGGGCTTATGGCCTTGAATTAAAAAAGGTTTGCCAGTACGTTGATTGTATTGAGCTGGCGACCGGGCAGAAGCAACGACTCACCGCTGCTGAGTGTCGCTTTGGCTATCGGGATAGCATTTTTAAGCATGAGTATCAGGACCGCTATGCCATCGTAGCTGTTGGTTTGATCTTACCAAAGGCATGGCAGCCCGTTTTGACCTATGGCGATTTAACCCGGCTGGATCCGCAAACCGTCACTCCGCAACAGGTATTTGATGCCGTATGCCATATGCGCATGACCAAACTTCCCGATCCAAAAGTGAATGGAAATGCGGGAAGCTTCTTTAAGAACCCGGTTGTTAGCACGGAGAAGGCTAATGCGCTACTGACCTCCTATCCAAACATCCCTCACTATCCACAGCCCGATGGCAGCATGAAGCTTGCCGCCGGCTGGCTTATCGATCAATGCCAGCTTAAAGGAAAAGTGATTGGCGGTGCAGCGGTACACAGCCAGCAGGCACTGGTATTAATCAATGATAATCAAGCAACCAGTGAGGATGTGGTTAAGCTGGCACACTATGTACGTCAGCAGGTTGGTGAAAAGTTTGATATCTGGCTGCAACCAGAAGTGCGCTTTATTGGCGAAACGGGCGAAGTGAATGCCGAGGAGACTATCGCATGAAAGACTATACCGTCCCTCTGACGCTGATATCCATATTAGCTGACGCTGAATTCCATTCAGGTGAACAACTTGGTGAGCGTTTAGGGATGAGCCGCGCCGCAATCAACAAACACATTCAAACGTTACGCGACTGGGGAATTGACGTCTTCACCGTTCCGGGTAAAGGCTACAGTTTACCTGAGCCCATTCAGCTTCTGGATGAAGAGCAGATCGCCAGGCAGATTGAACACGGGCGGGTCACCGTGCTACCGGTTATTGATTCCACCAACCAGTATCTTATGGACCGACTCGGTGAGCTGCAATCCGGTGATGCCTGCGTGGCTGAATATCAGCAGGCCGGTCGCGGCCGCCGCGGGCGTAAGTGGTTCTCTCCGTTTGGATCTAATCTTTATCTATCAATGTACTGGCGACTGGAGCAGGGCCCTGCAGCCGCCATTGGTTTGAGCCTGGTCATCGGGATCGTGATTGCCGAAGTGCTGCAAAGCCTGGGGGCGGATAAAGTACGGGTAAAATGGCCGAACGACCTCTATTTACAGGACCGGAAACTGTCCGGGATCCTGGTCGAGCTGACAGGGAAAACCGGCGACGCAGCGCATATCGTTAGCGGCGCAGGGATTAATTTAATGATGCGCCGCGTTGAGTCTGACGTTGTCAATCAGGGCTGGATCAGCCTGCAGGAAGCGGGGATGGCTATCGATCGTAATACGTTAGCAGCTTGTCTAATTAAAGAGCTGCGGGCGGGGTTTAAACTTTTTGAGAACGAAGGCTTAGCACCCTATCTGACCCGCTGGGAAAAGTTGGATAACTTTATTAATCGCCCGGTTAAACTTATTATTGGCGATAAAGAAGTCGTGGGTATCTCTCGAGGCATTGATGCTCAAGGAGCATTATTACTGGAGCAAGATGGGGTAATAAAACCCTGGATTGGCGGTGAGATATCATTGCGAAGCGCGGAATAAAAAAAGGGGAGCTGACGCTCCCTTCTTTATTTCCTTAAACGCACCTGATTAACTGAGTGGTTTGCGCTTTTGGTCATTATAAGGCTTGCTCGCTCGCGTGTCGGTAAGATGTTTTCTTTTAAATTCAGAAGATTAATCTCATTCCAGAGCGATGTGGCAACATTAATTGCTTCATCTTTAGACAGCTGAGCATAGCTATGAAAATAGGAGTCCGGGTCGGTAAATGCGCCTTCGCGAAATTTCAAAAAACGGTTGATATACCAGGTCTTAAGCAGTTCTTCTGGCGCATCGACATAAATTGAAAAATCCACAAAGTCCGAAACAAATACATGGTGCGGATCGTGAGGATAATCCATCCCGCTCTGCAGAACATTTAATCCTTCAAGAATTAATATATCAGGCTGAGTAACGGTTTTATCCCCATCAGGAATGACGTCATAAATCAGATGAGAATAGACCGGCGCGGTGGCGTCAGGAACCCCGGATTTCAGGTCGGAGACGAATTTAACCAGGCGGTGCATATCATAAGACTGTGGGAAGCCTTTTTTCTTCATCAGGCCGCGCTCTTTCAGTACGGCGTTAGGATGCAGAAAACCATCCGTAGTAATCAATTCTACGTGACGATGTTCAGGCCAGCGGCTAAGTAAAGCCTGGAGTACGCGCGCGGTGGTGCTTTTCCCGACGGCCACGCTACCCGCAATGCTAATGATGTACGGAATGCGTTGCCCGTTGGTGCCCAGGAATTGTTCCAGTACAGCCTGTCGGCGCAAATTGGAGCTGATATAGAAATTGAGTAAACGCGACAGCGGCAAATAAATTTCTGCTACTTCTTCCAGGGAAAGATCTTCGTTGATGCCTTTTAACCGCGTGATTTCTTCTTCTGTTAGCGTCATCGGAACGGAATCACGAAGTGCAGCCCATTGGTCGCGGTTAAATTGTAGATACGGTGTCATTAACGTTTGCTCTTTTAGGCTCATAAGCATGCTCTTGCAACCGCCGAATGACATGAAGGCGGAGTGCTTCACACTAGTTAATCAGGACAATGGGCAGGAGGGTAACACCAGATTGCGAGGAATAATAAGAAAAAAACTCATTGAATGATGCTTTCTAAAGGTAGCATCACAGAGATGAATGGTTTAGCAAGGGCATATAAAGTTCTCAGTAGAAGCATCCGGCTTATTCAGTGAATATTGTGACCGGGTTGCGATGTATCGATGCCGCTTTAGCAGTTTGGAAGAGGATTTTGCTCTCTTCGACAATCGTTTCTAAGGAGAAGGTTGGCGTATTTTTGTGCTGCTCTGTTTGAAATTACACCATTTTTTCTCGCCAGAGCACAAAATGTGAGCAATAGAACATTTTCTGCAATTTTTTAGTTGCATGAACTCGCAGGTCTCCCTAGAATGCGCGCTACTTGATGCCGACTTAGCTCAGTAGGTAGAGCAACTGACTTGTAATCAGTAGGTCACCAGTTCGATTCCGGTAGTCGGCACCATCAAGTGCCTGGTGGGGTTCCCGAGCGGCCAAAGGGAGCAGACTGTAAATCTGCCGTCATCGACTTCGAAGGTTCGAATCCTTCCCCCACCACCATCTTTCGGCAACGCTTTGCGGAGCCAGAGTTGATTGGTTAAACTGGTCAGCTCAAACAGAAAAAGAGACGCTTCTCTTTTTTTTGTTATAGAAAGAACTGGGTAGCCGAGTTTCAGGATGCGGGCATCGTATAATGGCTATTACCTCAGCCTTCCAAGCTGATGATGCGGGTTCGATTCCCGCTGCCCGCTCCAAACGTGCTGATATGGCTCAGTTGGTAGAGCGCACCCTTGGTAAGGGTGAGGTCCCCAGTTCGACTCTGGGTATCAGCACCACTTCTTTATCTCTCCTCCCCTGTTTCTCTCTAGTTTATTGCATTCAACAAGTCGGGCATGTTGCCCGGTTGATGTGGTGATATCACCGATTTATCCGTGTCTTAGAGGGACAATCGATGTCTAAAGAAAAGTTTGAACGTACAAAACCGCACGTTAACGTCGGTACTATCGGCCACGTTGACCATGGTAAAACAACGCTGACCGCTGCAATCACTACCGTTCTGGCTAAAACCTACGGCGGTGCTGCTCGCGCATTCGACCAGATCGATAACGCGCCGGAAGAAAAAGCTCGTG